>CAYFTY010000037.1:0-12638 GCA_964346045.1 uncultured Bradymonadales bacterium
GCGGGGAATGATAAAGTTATAATTCGGGCACGTCGTTGGCAGGGGATCGTTCATTGTCATGAATGTTTCGATTTCGGTCCTCAACTGGTTGACGTTCGTAGGAAAATTGATCGTCGCGCCTGGGCCTGGCTGCTGAGGGGCCGCGTTCGATGCCGGCGCAATCTCGTAGCCCACCCCCGTCAAAAAGTAATCTCCATCGATCTCGGGGGAGATGTTCAAAAATCTCGTTTCGCCAACCTCGGGCCATGACCCCTGACTGTAAGGCGAGATATAGATCGCCGTCAGTCTGTTCTTTCCCAGGACAGAGCCACCGAGTGTGTGTAGAACATCGATCTCTACCTGATGAAATCCTGACTGCGTGTATTTCCAGTCCGGAGAACACACTTCGGCTCGTCCGGGCGAGCGATTCTGATTAGCGAGGATTTTACCAATCACAAGTGTCCCGTATCGGGGGGCAAGGGCGCAGACCGTGATTTCCCCCGGCGCCCCGCCTTCAGATTCATTGTTGCTGGCTTCCTGGTCACCAATGACCACGAAGTCTGTGAACCGATCCGGCTCAGCCTGGTCCTCATCATTGCAACCGGCGGCGAACTGTGAGCATGCAATAATCACTATCAAAACTGCACGGGCGTGTGTTTCGAAAATTCTCTTCACAGGATTCTCGTGCTTGGTTCAATACGCGTCGCACCATGCTGAAAGCGTTGTCCTGGCGACCCAGCAACAGCAGAGTGCATCGGGCCGGCCAGTCGAGACGGTGTCCTGTCGACGATGTTGCGCCGAACGTGCGTCTGGCAGCGCTGCCACGAGGCTTTCAGACAGGTCGTGATGACCTACCTTGCCCTGATTACTCGTTGAGGCCCGCACCGCAATAACACTCGTTGCCAGGCTCTTCCGGGATCATGGGACCATCCGGGCAGATGCAGCTGATATTGTAATTGCAGATCAGGGGGCCACACGGAGCGCCTTGCGGGCATCCGGTGTTGGTCTGATCCACAACCCCGTCGCAGTCGTCGTCGACCCCGTTGCATCGCTCCGGAGCACCGGGGTGAACCTTCGGATCGTCGTCGTTGCAGTCGTCTCCCATCGGGCAGGTCGCCGCATCGTATCGGAAATACGTGTCACCATCTTCGTCGACGCAATTGTTGCACGCCGGGTCGCTCGGGGCCTGACATTCGAGCTGGCCGCCGACGCAGGCGTACGTCGAAAGGCTGCAACCCGCCATGGTCGGACTTCCGGCGAAGCAGGTGCTCTCGCTCAGTCTCTTCGGCTCGATACGCACGTCGAGTTTGGGCCCGATGCGAAGCTCGACCGCGCCGACCGTCGGTGCGTGGAGCAGCCAATCGAACGGGTTGTCGTCCTCGTCGTCGCTCTCGAGGCTCCAGTCGATCCGGAACCCCATGAGGTCACCAAACCAGTCGATCCCCATCACGAACGCGTCCGACTCGGTGCCGCCTCCGCTGCGATTTTCGGGGAGCTCCCACTCGAGATCGAGCTCCTCTTCGTCGTTGAAGTACTCCTTGGGGATTCGGTCGTCGGTCGAGCCGGGTTTGCGGTCGTCGTACCACGAAATGAACATGTGGTTCAGCGAGCCGCTGATCGTTCCAGGGGCGTCTAGATCGAACTCGAAGACGTGGTCGCCCTCTTCGTCGTCGTCGAAGCCAGACGAGCTAACGCCCGGTTTTCCGTGCACGAAGATGAAATGGATCTGGCCATCGCGCAGGTCGCGGTAAGGGATCGCGTGGCTCTGGAAGGGATTGTCCTGCACCGTCGACCCATCGGGTAGGGTGACGACGGTGCTGCCGATGCGGTCGTCGCTGCCGTCGGGCGTGTAGCTGAGACGCTCGGACATGCCTTCGGGGGCGTCGTAGGTCGGCCAGGTGGTGAATCCACCCAGCCCCGCCTGCTTGGCCTCGATCATGGGCACGCGAAGCGAGGAATCGGCTGCATCGACCAGCCCATTACAGGTATTGTCGACCCCGTCGCAGATCTCGATGGCCGCACCATAGACAGTCGGCTGGCAGAAGGTCTCGTAAAGCTCGCAGGTGACGTACGTACCTGCCTGACAGACGCCGTCAAGGCCGGTGTCACAGGCGCCGCCGATCTTGGGCGAGAACGTATCGCCGGCCGGCATGTTCTCGCTCTTGATGATCAGAGGCTGTCTCGGCTGGATCGGCACCGACTCGCCGGTCTCGCCGTTGACCAGGTCCCATCCTTCGATGTCGCCGTGGAACGAAGCGAAGAGTTTGATGGTCCAATCCTGGTCGGCCGGAAGCTTGCCAATCGCCACGCCGCCGGTCTCGTTGGCACCGGTGGTGATGAACGTCTGAATGTGACGCGGATTGTTGCTGGTCAATTTGTAGGCCTCGGCCCCTGGATCGTCGGTGAGCAACACGTCGGGGTTCTCGCCATCGATTCGCACACTGTAGGTGGCTTCGGCAGCGCCCTGCCCCGAGGTCGCTCCGTGCGTCAGCCAGAGGACGTAGTCATTTCCTTCCAGGTGAAGTACGGCTTTCGCCCTGCGCGGCTCGTGAAGCGGATGGGTCGAGCTGTCACCCGAGAGGGCCATGAAGTCTTCGTAATCCGTGCCGTTCACGAACGGACGGAAGTAGGTCCACGGCGTGGTGCGCTGGTAGGCCCGAATGCGTTTTCCTTTCTGCCGGAAAGGATGATTGGTGTTGTAGGTCAACAATTCGGGCGGGTCGATCGCTTCGCACATGCTCGCCGCGCACCGACCATCATAGCATTCCAGTGGTTCTTCGCAGATGCCGGTCATGCTGCAATCGACGAAGCACACACCGCGATGACAGACTTCGCCGGGGTCGCAACCGGCCGGGCAACTATCCGGAACGCATGCGCCCTGGTAGCAGATACTCGACGGGTCCGCGCACGGGTCGGTCGAACTGCAGTCTTCGAAGCAGTCACCCTGGAAGCAGACTTGTCCTACCTGGCAGAGCTGCCCGTCGCACTTGGGATCGTCCTTGTCGACGCAGCGATTGTCGTAACAGATACTGTCCGGGTCACAATCTGGATCACCCATGCAGGTATCGAAGCAATTTCCTCCCACACACACCTGCTCGGTTCCACACTGGTGGCCATCACAGGGGTCGGCTGCGCAATAATTTCCGTTGACCTCGTCTTCCCAGCACGGGTCGCCAGGACAATTCGCGGCGCCCAGGCACTCGTCGTAACAGTTTCCGTTATGACAGACCTGACCGAGCGGACAGTCTCGGTCGAAGCACGGGTCGGCGGTGCAGCGCTCCTCACCCGGGTCCTGAGTGCCAGCGCAAATCGCCGGGTCACATTGGGAGTCCACAGTACAGACGTCGAAGCATCCTCCGCCGACACAATTCTGGCCCACCGGGCAATCGATACCGTCGCAGGCGTCGGCCGCGCACCGGCCATCAAAGCAGATGAGAGGGGCCGTGCATGGTTGCGTTTCACTGCAGGGGTCAAAGCAGCTTCCGCCGTAGCAGAGCTGATCGATCGGACATTGAACGTCGAGGCACGGGTCGTCGTTGGTCACGCACCGGCCCGATTGATAGCACGTCTCGTTGAGAGGGTCGCAGATGTCTGACATCGAACAGTCCGGGAAGCACGAGCCCCTGTAGCATAGGTCCCCCGCCGTGCAGGAGATCGATCCGCACGGGTCTGAGGCGTCGTCGCAACGGAAGTCGTCGGTGAGGCAGGTGTCTGTACCTGCACAGGTCATAGTCGTCGAGCAATCCACGAAGCAGGTACCGTACGCGCAGACCTCGCCGGCCGGGCAGTCATTCGATGCATCTGCTTCATCGATTTCCCCATCGCAGTCGTCGTCTTCGCCGTTGCAAGTTTCGGGGACACACAACGGGCAGTCGTTGTCGACGACCCCGTCGCAATCGTTGTCGAGCCCGTCGCCGCAGATTTCGGGCGCTGGCGTCACCTCGCTCATGCAGGCGCCCCAAACCCCGGCCGAACAGCCACGAGCCCCGGCCGTGCATTCTCCCACGCCTTCGGTGCCCGCCGGACCCGTGTAACAGTTGGGATCGATGATGCCGTCAATAGTGCCGTCGCAATCATTGTCCAGGTTGTCACATACCTCGCCGGTCGGAAGGATCTCCCCCGTGCACGGCCCCCATACGCCGCCGGTGCAGCTCTGAGTTCCATCCGAGCACTCGCCGACGCCTCGGGTAAGTGGGTCACCTGAATAACAAAAGACCACGTCACCGTCGGTGCACGCGCACCCTTCGTCGACCGTGCCGTCGCAATTCTCGTCTTTAAACGCATCACAGACTTCAGCCGTCGGCGTGACTTCTCCGATGCATGCGCCCATCATTCCCCCCGAGCAGGTCTCGGTACCCGCCTGACAGACTCCGACGCCCTCCGTACCTGCGGGCCCCGTGTAGCAAGGCTGGCTGTAGGAGTTATTCGTGAATTCACACGCGGTTTCGCTCGCGTTCACACCGTCGTCCGTGCAGACATTGCCATCGTCGCAGGTCATGCAATTGGAGTAGAGGATCTGCGTACTCGTCACGGCGTCAACTATACAATCGGCCGGCGAACCAGGATCACATGTGAAGTTCCGGTACTCCTGGTTTTGACAATCGCAGATATCAGTCCCCGACTGGCTGCAGACGTACTCGGAGCCGACATCGTACCATCCATCGTTCAGGTCGCACTCGTAGGCATCTCCAACTTTCAAGCCGCACGCAGAGGGGCTGCACACGTTGTCTTCGTCGTTACAGTTACTCCCACAAGCAAAGCCAGGGGTCGTCGTGCAATTCGAGGTGCAGCCTGTTCCGTCCGTAAGGCAGGCTTGAGCCGGACAATCTCCGTACGCAATGCAGTCGGAAAGCGCACAACTGTTATTTGCGTCGAGACATGGCTCGTCGCAGTCCGCGACCGACGGACAGATCATGCCGCAGTCTTGTACGCCCGGATGCGCAGGATCCTCGGCGCACACAAAACCATGCACAGAGCTTGATACTGCGAGCACAAAAAGCCCGGCGAACACGGCAATAGACCGCTTGTAGACGCTCATAGAAAATCTCGGATGTAGGGACCTATCTACCTCCAATACTATCAGGTCTGCTTTTGCGATCAACGTGGATTCCTGCAGATAGCGGCACTCGCAGGCATGAGGCGCTTCGGTCAATGAAAAGGCGAGTATTCGCAACGCCATACCAGGCGGCGCGAAAGCAATTTGTCCACGCCTCCGTCAATCGGCTATGCTCAAAGGAGCCATCCTCAACAAACTCGAGGCAGTCGTGAAGTCGTATTGGGATTCTCGTTCAAGAGCTGTCGCGCTCCTCGCATCTGTCGTTCTCGCCGCCTGCGGGGACGACGGGAATGATAATACGCTCAACATTCCCGACGCTTCGACTCCTGCCGATATGGGCAACGCCCCCGACATGGACGACTTCGCGGATGTCATTGACGTGGGAGAAGTCCGAGATATGAACCCGGATATCGTCGAGATGGTCCGGCCCCGGATCGCCGTCGAGCCGGCGACGGCGCTTCTCAAAGTCGCGACCGGCGATCAACTCGAGGCGACCTACTTCGATGAGGATGGCATCGAAGTTCCAGATGTCGAATTCACGTGGTCATCTGCCAACGAAGATGTTGCGACGGTCGACGCCGATGGATTCGTGCTCGGCGTTTCGCACGGACAGTCGAGAGTCTCGGCGACCCACGCGGAGGAGCCTGACATTTCGGGCATTTCCACCGTCGCTGTGGTTGCCCCCGCGGTCGATCTGGCGGCTGGCCGCGCTCACACCTGCGTCACCAATGCTCAAGAGTGGACCTATTGTTCGGGCGACAACGCCTTCAAACAACTGGCCCGAGAAGACCCATTGCCCACTACCATCTCGCAGAGAGTGAGGCCTTTGCCGGAAGACACCTCGTTGACTCGTCTCTTGTCCGGCCAAAACCACGTTTGCGGAGCAGGCGGTGACTCGGTGTTCTGCTGGGGGAGAAACCAATTCGGCCAGCTTTCGAACTCGCTCGACAATTCGACCTCGGCCGTGCCGGTTCTCTCGACGCTTCAGGCACCGGTTCGGCGGCTCCAAGGCGAAGCAGACATCTCCTGCGCACTGCTCGACGACGGGCGCCTCTTCTGCGCGGGTGACAACACCACCCGCATGATTGCTGACAACGACGAAGCTGCGTACCCCGCCTTCAGCCGCGTTCAATCCGGTCTGACATTTCTGGACGTTGCGGTGGGCACTTCCCATATCTGCGGCATCACGCAAGAATTCGACATCTTCTGTTGGGGAGATGATTCGCTCTCTCAGCTGGGTCCAGATGCCACAGAGTCGGGATACACTCCCGTGGAGATTCCGGGCGGTCCCTTCACCACCATCTGGGCAGGAAAGGATGCCAACTGCGCCGAAAATTTCTTCAACGAGCTCTACTGTTGGGGGTCCTCGCCGGCGACCTTCGATGGCATCATTCAAGAGAGCGACCAGCCGATTCAGGTGCCATTCATGGCCGAAGAGGATGTACTGGCGGTCGACTTCATGGACGAAGCGATCTGCGCCTCACGTGCCTCGGGCACTTCGTGTTGGGGTAAAAATGACGCTTCGCAGCTTGCGGATGGCACCAACGACGACCGATTCACTCCGGCGGCCATCGTGAATTCGGGAATCTACAGGCAGCTCGAGTGTGGGTCGGCACATTGTTGCGGCCTGATTTCGGCTGGAGATGTCTTCTGCTGGGGCGCGAATGGGCAAGGCCAGCTCAGCGATGGCACCAGCACCAATCGCCGAAGACCCACACTCTTCTTCCCCGCGACCCGCTGAACGTACCTGAGTACCGTACGCTCAAGGCCTACGACGCTGTAAAGACTTGATCGGCGCGGTCCCTGAAGTATGGGCGATGTGCATTCGACATCCGTCACCCGAGATCGGAGACAAGCGGTTCGCGCTGGATGCGATGTTCGTCGACGTCAACGGGCCGAGGGCGAGCTACTTGATGCGCCTGGTTTTCTGAAACGTCCTCGGAGCGGTCTCCCGTCTGCACTGTCGTGCGCAGCGTGATGAAAAGACTCGAGCCAACCATCAGCACGGCCGCAAACACCGGATGAAGCAGACCGGCTGCAGCAACGCTCATACCTGCGAGGTTGTAGGCTGCCGCCCAGGCAAGATTCTCACGAATGGTGCGCACGCTGCGCCGGGCTGCGTCGACTGCGGTTGGGACGATCCGTGGGTCGCGGCCATACCACACCAGATCTGCAACATCGGCGGCGAGGTCGGCACCAGATGACGCTGCGATTCCAACGTCGGCTTCGGCCATGCCCGCCGCGTCGTTGATACCATCGCCGATAAAGAGAACCCGCCGGCCCTCATTGCGCAAGGACTCTACAAGTGCCCGTTTGTCATCGGGCTTCTGCCGCGCGTGTACTCTAGAAAACCCAAGTCTTGCCGCGCGCACTTCGTTGTCGCCCGTCGCGAGGATGCTTTGAATGCCCAGACGTTCGAGCTTCTCCAGCGTTTCTTTCAGCGCATGATGAGGTGTCTCATCGATGGCCGCCAGTCCTGCTGTTTCGCCGTCGACCGTGATCACGATCTCGTGAGCACCCTTTTCGCTTCGAATCAGGCGGCGTAGCTCGACGAGTCGGTGCGGGTCACCGGCGATTTCGGGCGTTCCGATTCGGACGGTATGCTCACGTCCGTCGCTTACACGTACCCGTCCTTCGACACCCCGCCCCGGCAGAATGCGTGTCGATTCCACGATCATGCATGGGTCTACGCTGGATCGAAACGCTTGAGATAGAGGATGCTGCGTGGTCGCTTCTACAGCCGAGGCAAGTTCGAGCACACGGTCGCGGTCCAACGCCGAATCCGGGTGAGCGACGATGTCCAGGATACGGTCCGAGGTCGTGGTGAGGGTTCCGGTTTTGTCGAACACCACCGTATCCGCACCGGCGAGTCGTTCGACGACGTCGCCCCCATCGGCAACCAGTCCCTTCGAGGCCAGTTGGCCAAGCGTTTGCCAGACCGCAAGGGGCACGGCAAATCCGAGCGCGCACGGGCAGGCGACGAGGAGCACAGCGAGTGCATTCAAGAGACCGGTCTCGAGGTCGACGAACCAGCTCCACCCCGCAAAGGTCAGCAGTGTCGCCACAGCCACCGTGGGGAAAAACCAGGCGACGACTCGGTCGGCTTCTCGCTGGTATTTCGACGGCCGGCTCCAGGCGTTCTGGACAGACTCCACGATTTCATCGATCAACCGCGCGCCTGCAGGCCGGGTCGTTTTGACGACCAGAGTGCAGTCGAGGACGTGTGCGCCTGCAAACACGGAGTCACCCGGGCGTTTGACCGCCGGGGCTGCCTCACCGGTTACGTGCTCTTCGGCCAACAAAGATTCGCCTTCGAGGACTTCTCCGTCGACCGGGATCGATTCGCCGGGGTGAACGACCACGCGTTGTCCAACGTCGACGTCTTCGACAGGAATCGTGCGTTCTTTTCCGCAGCATGAGCGAACACGACAGGTCGGTGCGAGATTGGCCCAGTCGCGCGCTGCAGTGATACCCTGCCGCTTGCTCGCGGCGCTTACCTCGTCGCCTATGGCATAGAGCACAAGCAGGATCGAGGCGACCTCGAAATAGACATCGCCCGTGCCCGATAGCATCGTCATGATCGAAACACCGACCGCGCCGACGATGCCCGCGATGAAGAGCAACTCGGCACTCAGGGAACCCTCGCGCAGGCGTGAGAATGCCCGTCGCACGAGAGGCGGTGCGAGCAAAACGGCAACGACGATAGTCGCGAGAAGCAAGAGAGTCTCGACAGTCGCGCGGTGCGCCGCAGGCATTGTTGACAGATTGACCGCGAGCCCCACCGCCATGCTGTTTACGGCGATGAACCCACTTACGATGATGCGAACCCAGCGGGCCGTATGTGTGGGTTCATCGGCGTCGACAGGCTTCATTTCAGCGTTTTCGGATACGTCGCAGCACTGCATGGCTTACTCCGAGATCATGGAATCCAGCTCGGAATCGGTCCAGACTTTGGAACGCGAGCCAGACTCGTCTCGCACCTCGGCGACTACCGAGGGGTCGACCGAGGGTGCGTCGTTGCCCCAGGATGCGCGTACATAGGTCATGACGGCTGCGATTTCTTCGTCATTCATGCGGTCTTTCCAGGCCGGCATCGCGCCGTTGTAGGTTTCGCCGGCCACGACAATCTCGCCGCCCAAACCATGAAGGAGGATGCGCGCAAAGTTCCGTGGATCTCCCATGACGCGCTCGGAGCCATCGAGCGGCGGGAAGGCACCTGTAACACCCAGGCCAGACTGTTGGTGACAGGCCGCGCACTGAGGGTAGAGCTGTTTGCCAAGCACCATCGGGTCGAGGGGAGCTTTTTCGACGGGACCAGCGGCGGCAGCGAGTTCGCCACCAGGCTCGAATACGTTGGAAGCCCAGTTGCCGTCGTATTCTCCGATGTACCAGCCTCCCCACATCAGAAGCGCGAAGAAGATAAAGATGAGCCCCAGAGGGATCGGCTGGAAGCCATCTCTTGGCCGGGCTTTTTCGCGCAGAATTGGATCGTGGAGGTTGTGCACGTCAGCCGCTTCGTCTCGCACGTTCTCTGTGTTGAGATCAGTTGCCATCGGGTCCTCCGTCGTCCGACGAGTTCGGTGCCGTATTTGCGCCCTCGGGAAGCTCGACGTCGTAGCTCAAGCTGAGCAGGTAATCGACGAGGTCACGCCCGCGTTGCCTGGGCACCACGTAGTGATCCTCGATTGCGTAGTCTTCAGGTAGATTGAGGACCTCGGGAGGTGGTCCCGAGGTTTTGTAGTTTTTGATCGGTACGACGTCGAAAAGAAATCGGAAGGGCGGCATGACCGACCCTTTCGAAGTGATCTGGGGGTTGTAGAGGTGCAGGTAATGCCACTCGCGACTCGGCTGTCGCGCGCCGATGTTGCGCAAGTCGGGACCGGTGCGCATCGTGCCAAAGAGAGGCGTTTCGGCGTTCTTGTAGTCGAGCGGTACCGAGGCGCGTCGCCCCCATCCGCGAGAGATGTCTGAACCGAAATCGCCCTGTCGAATCTGTTGGCTGTGGCAGTAGACACAACCGAGGTCCACGTACACGTCGCGCCCTCGCTGAGCCGAGATCGACAATGTGTCAGGGTAGGTATCTCCGGTTTGCAGCTGCACCGGTTTCAAGTCTTGGAGCTGCCAGTCCGGGATGACCACGAGCCCCAGGAAAGACGCGACGACCGTAGCCAGAACTCCTACGAGAACCGGGATCGAACGATTCATCCAGACCGATTCATTGCGTTGGTCAGTTGAACTCACTGGTCCCCCTCGGATTTGCGCCATCTTTTCAAAAGGCCAAGCGGCAGAGGCTCGCCGGGAGTGTTGAGATAGGTTGGCCCGTCGTAGCTCTGGTCGCGATACCAGTCGACCATCATTCGGCCGACCAGCCACGCGAAAGCCACGTGCCCCGTGGTCATGAGTACAGCAGCAAAAGAGCGAGACCAGAGGTACGGAATGGTTTTTGCGACAATGTCGAGGAAAGGAACAGACGGATCCTTGAGCATAAGGCCCTGAAGCACCCCGCCAGCGCTCAACCCCAGGAAGTAGATGGCCATACCCACGGCAGTCATCCAGAAGTGGACCTTGATGAGTCGCGCCGACGACCACT
Organism: uncultured Bradymonadales bacterium; assembly: GCA_964346045.1. Taxonomy (GTDB): domain Bacteria; phylum Myxococcota_A; class Bradymonadia; order Bradymonadales; family Bradymonadaceae; genus CAYFTY01. The sequence continues at coordinate 10,626 of CAYFTY010000037.1, forward strand.
CCTGACCGGTCAGTCGAGGCATGATGTAGTAGATCGACCCAAAGAGAATCATCGTGACGAAGGCGTACATCCCGAGGTGGGCGTGCGCGATGGTATAATGGGTGAAGTGTGTCGTTTCATTCACAGTTCGAAGCGCCGTGAGCGACCCCTGGACCGACACCAGTGTGTACGACATAGCGCCCAACACGATGAATCTCAGGGTCGGGCTGTACCGAAGCTTTTCGAAGTGGCCGACCATCGTCATGTGGTGATTAATGGCCACCGTAATGACTGGAATGAACATCATCATCGACGCGACGATCCCGACCGTTTGAATCCATATGGGCAGCGGCCCTCCGATGAGGTGGTGAGTGCCAGCCCAGTTGTAAAATATCGCGAGCGTCCAGAAACCGAGCAGCGACAGATAGTACGAGTGGATGGGGCGACCGATGACTTTCGGGATGAAATAGTAAGCGGCGGCCAGGCTGATCGGGGTGAACCAAATCCCGAGCACGTTGTGGGCGAACCACCAGTTCGCTGTGCCGAGTGCGATGCCCTGGACCCCACCGGTATGAATCATCAAATTCCCGGCGATGTACAAAAACGGGAACCAGAAGATTGCGCCGAAAAGATACCATTGAGACACGTAGACATGGTCGACGCGGCGCCGCGCAAATGTGACGAGCGATGAAATACCGACCACGGCAAAGAGAATCGCAAGGATGACGGCGACCCACAGCGGAAACTCGAGCCATTCGACGCTGGTCGACTCGCCGGCCAGAATGGCAACCGTGCCGGCCATGATCGCAAGGTTCCATACCAGGCCCGCCAGTGTCAGCGCCCGTGGCATCGCGAGCTCGACGCGTGACAGACGCCCCTGAAGCCATAGGAGTACACCGATGCCGCTCATCGACGCCCAGCCATAAATCATGGTGTTCAAGTGCGCTGGCCGCACTCGACCAAATGTGAGCCATTGCTGGTCAGCGAGGAACTCGGGCGTGTGCAGTTTGAACGACGCCACGAAGGCCAAGATGCTGCCCGCGAGCAGCCAGAAAACGCCTGATACAAAAAACACCAAGACCGGAGCTCGAGCTGATCGGTCAATCGCCCTGCGGCTCTCGACCTGATCGTCCTCTCGGTGAGGGGAGGCATCTGCGCGTTCTTCAGATGGATACCCGGGCTCGCTCATGCATCCCCCTCGTCACCCGGCTTTTCGCCCGGGAAGTAATCGGTCATTTCACCGACGGGTTCGTCGTCGTCGAAGATGACGCGCGCTCCGCTCTCGAAGCCCTTGAATTGGTGGGTGCTGATCGCCCAGATTAACCCCCATACCGTCGTGATTCCGAAGAGTACCCAGGAACCCCAGATGAGCCCATACGTAAATGTCATGTGCGCCTCGTGCCGGTGGCTTTCGCGCCTCGGATACAACAGTATGCACAGAAACATTCCCTGCAACCGCCTGGAGCAGCTCGAGTGACCAGGTTTGGAATGACCCATGCGTATAAGTCGATGCAGGTCGTTCGCGTGCAGAGGTTGTCGTCGCAGACAAAATGCAATCTCGACCATTTGAAAGGGGAGCGCGAACGTGTGTGAGACGGGCTCAGAAGGTCGCTCAGACACTTCGGCCGTAATCTCCGGTAACAAATACGTGCTGCTCTTGGACGGCTCGGTCACCCTGCCGGAGGTCTGTTCGAGAACCACGATCGGACGTGTTTTGAGGATCAGCGGATAGCTCTCGGCACTCAGGGCGAACGCTCCACGCTCGGTCCCGTCGAGCTCTTCGTTTCATCACTGCGCCCGCGGCGAGGCTCATTGCCGATGGGGACGTCGGCGCTGCACAAAAGCGGCTGCGCTGCACGCTGAGAGCCGAACGCTGCACGCTGAGAGCTCTCAAGACTCCCGCGTGAAGATACGTTTTACGCGGGGAGCCACCTTGCAAAGGACTTCGTAATTGATGGTGTCGCCGCGAGCGGCGACTTCTTCGGGGCCGATATACTCGCCGCCGGATACCCCGAAAATCACGACCTCTTCGCC
>CAYFTY010000038.1:0-12597 GCA_964346045.1 uncultured Bradymonadales bacterium
CTCCACCCACGGCCTGTCCGAGGCGAATACCGTCCCCCTGGTTGGTCTCGGCGCACCAGCCAACACCGGTCTGAAGCTCCCAATACTGCTGAGGCGAGTACGCGCGTTGCATCGCTTCGTTGTAGTCGAATCCGCCCGCCGCGATGATCACTCCCTTCTGGGCCTGGATGTAGCGCTCCTCGCCGCCGATCGTGGCGCGAACGCCAACCACATCGCCGTCACCGTTTCGGACGAGTCCATCGACGGTCGACTCCAACCGGATGTCGACGTTGAGTCCCTCGGCCGACGTCTTGAGGACGTCGATGTGAAGCGCACCACCACTGAGCAAGCTTCCCTCGACGCCCTGAGGGATGTGCGTCCGAGGCACCATGAGCTCCGGGTCGACCTGCGGCATGTGGTTCACACCGTAGACGACCCCATAGTCCAACCCCTGATCGACCATGAATTGAATGCTGTCGGGCGCCTCGTTGGCCAGAAGCTCGATGATCTCGCGGTCGGCGACGCCTTCGCTGGCCTGAAACCAGTACTCGGCGTGCTTCTCGGGCGTATCGTCAGTCACCATGCCCATGCTTTGCTGGAACGAAGTGCCCGAGGCCTGCACCTGGCCACCCGAGACCGCGGTCGTGCCCCCGACCGCATCAGCTTTCTCGATGACAATCACTTCAGAACCGGCCTCTGCCGCGACGATCGCCGCGACGAGTCCGGCACCGCCGCCTCCCATGATGACAACCTCGGTGCCTTCATCCCATTCGATGTCATCGACGTCTTCGACGAGGTCATCGTCGTCGTCGGCGCAACCGATGACCGAGGTCGCGGCGAAAGCCGCCGAAGCGACCGCGCCAGCCCCGAGGTAGCTGAGAAATCCGCGCCGTCCAACCGCGCGTCGTTGTTGCTTTTCGAGTTCGTCTGAATACTTGGTCATTGTGTCTCCTTTTCATCGCCCAACGCGATGACACTGTGTTTCTTTAACAACATGCGGCCTGCCTGGCAAAAGGACACTCTCGACCGCTTGGCGAGTGCCCCTTTTCGCGTCGTTTACTCGGCCGGCTCGTAATCGAGGTAGAGCACGGCTTTGTAGAGGCTCACAGGCGAACGGTCGCCCTTGATGTAGATCACCAGGTCCAGGTTTTCCGGCGTCAACCGCACACCGTCGGCGGTGAGGTCGGTCTCGCCCGGCGCGAGTTCTTCGGGGTCCGGCACAACGAAGTCCTCGCTGGTGGCGAAGAGAATGTCGCCTTCGTCTGGGTCGAGGAGGTTGATGTGTGTCACGGCGAGGTCACCCCGATAGTACATCTTCTCGCCACGCTGCAGCGGGCCTTGGGCGCAACGCTGGGCCGGAATCTCCACAGCGGGAAGGTCCTGACCAAACTTCGGGTTTTTCAGGCGCCAGCGCGGGCCTTCTTCGCCGTTCCATTCGAAAGGCGAACGATCGAGCGTCGTATACCAGGCGTTGGTGAAACCGTCCTGGATGTCTTCGGTGATCCACGTCTCGTCGGTGAATGCCGGATTCTTCAGAACCGTACCGGCCGGGATGAAATCGCCGTCACCCTCGTAGCAGTCTTTGTCAGAGAGCCAGCGTCCTTCCGAGTCGACGGTGTAACCGGGCAATTGACCGATCGCGCTCTCGTTGTCGATATCTTCGGGACGAATCTTGTCGTTGGAGTTGTTGGTGATCGTGTGGACGATCGCGAGCTCGGCCCGTGTGATGTTGTAGGTCCCGCTCTGGAACTCGTCGGGCAGCGGGATCCGCGTCACGACGCGCATGTCGGTCGGGCGCTTGTCCATGTCACCCCACACCATCTTGTACTCGCCCGGGTGTTCCCCCAGCCGCATCGCATAGTCCTCAGTGAAGGCCTGGTTCACGATGTCGTAGAAGTATTCCGTGAGGGTCGCCGGATCCCGATCGAAGTTGTGGTCGAGTTCGGGGCATGCGTCGTAGTCGCTCGAAGCCGGCAGGCCTGTCGCGTAGTCGTAGAACATGTACGGGACACTCTCGTGGCAGGTCAGCACGTGCTCCATCACCGTACGGTGTTCGGTGATGCACTTGACCGGTTCGGGGTGGACCCCGCCGCACCATCCGCCCTTGCCAGGTCCGGTCTTGAATTTCTTGGTCGCCACGGTGCTCAGGGCGAGGCCGATATGATTGCCGTCTTCGTCGAGGATATCGCCGGCGAAACCGTCATCGTGTACCCCGTCGCGCGGCTTTTCCGACGCCCCCACGAAATCGATCACGTTGTATCCGAAACCATTGTCGACCGGGAATAGCGTGGTCGAACCCAACTGGAGAGCTTCGTCAGTACAGCTGGTGCAGATGATGTCGGCATCCTCGCCGAACTGAACACCGTCGAAGTCGCCGATGACGTCATTCATCGAAAAGACCGCCTCCGACGAGAAGTCGAACTGCGCCGGATCGGGCAACTCGACGCTGTCCGGGTCGGGGTCGTTATTGCCGGTCATCCCGTTGTTTGCCGTCGAGTTGTTGGTCGTCGTCCCATTGTTCGACGTCCCGTTGTTATCGGTCATCCCGTTATTCGTGGTCGCGTTGTTCGTCGTCGCGTTGTTGGTCACTTCTTCCTGAGGGTCGCCGTTGGCGTCGGAGTCGTCCCCACAACCCGCGGCCAACATTCCCGTGAAGGCCAGTGCGGCCGCGATGTGAATCGATTTTTTCCAGTTGGTCATTTTTTTCTCTCTCGGGCTGCCAGGGCGGCAACCAGCATGTGCGATGAAGCCACCGTTTCGAACGGCGGCCGGAACGTGAGGTCGTTCGAGCAATTCTGATGCCAACCCGAGCCAAAGACTCGACATTAACGACATGCAACATGATAGGGACTACTGCAGCCACGAAAACGTGGCATTCTGTCGCACCTTCCGCTTTCCCCGACGCAGAATCGGCGCTTTTTTTTCGCGAGTGGAGAAAGGGCGAAAAAATGACGCCGCCGAAACAGAATCGGTCTTCGGGCTCGTAGGCACGTTCAACGTCACCTCTACGACCAACGAGGTGACGCCTGGCGACACGGTCGACAAAAGCCCCCTCTTTTTGCGCGCGAGCCCGCGCAGAGTACTTTTTCGCCCACTACGTCCCCGTGACGAGACCACACCGGGCTGTGACCAGATTGCGGTCCGTGACGCGAGGACCAAGAAAGCGCTTGATAACTACGCCGTCCATTGAGCATCATGACGGCATCACAATCAGACCATGGAGCGGTCATGCAGCAATACCACGACCTGATGCGCTACGTTCTCGAGTACGGCGCCATCAAAGACGATAGAACAGGTACCGGAACCCGCAGCATCTTTGGCTATCAGATGCGTTTCGACCTCAGCGAAGGATTCCCGGCCGTCACCACCAAGAAGTTGCATTTTCGCTCGATCATTCACGAACTCCTCTGGTTCCTCCAGGGCGACCAGAACATCAAATATCTCAACGACCATGGCGTTACGATCTGGGACGAGTGGGCCGACGAGAATGGCGACCTCGGCCCTGTCTATGGAGTACAATGGCGTTCGTGGCCCGACCCCGAGGGTGGCTCGGTCGACCAGATCGCAAAGGTGGTCGAATCCATCAAGACAAAGCCCCACAGCCGGCGACACATTGTAAGCGCCTGGAATCCGGCGCTGGTCGACGACATGGCCCTTCCGCCCTGTCATACGCTCTTCCAATTCTACGTCGCCAACGATCGGCTTTCGTGTCAACTCTACCAGCGAAGCGCCGATATCTTCCTCGGAGTGCCATTCAACATCGCATCGTACGCGCTCTTGACGCATATGGTGGCTCAGGTCTGCGATCTCGAAGTTGGCGATTTCGTCCATACATTCGGCGATGCTCACCTCTATTCGAATCACCTCGAACAAGCACAGCTACAGCTCGAACGTGACCCCTACGATCTGCCACGCCTCGCGTTGAATCCCGACGTGAAATCGATCGACGACTTCACCGATGACGATATCGAGATTGTCGGATACCGATCGCACGCACGCATCAAAGCTCCCATCGCGGTCTAACCATGAGCAACCCCATGATTTCGCTGATTGCAGCTGTCGCTGAAAACTACACGATCGGTGTCGATGGCGACCTGCCCTGGCGTCTTCCAAACGATCTCCGATGGTTCAAATCTCAGACGGTGAACAAACCCGTGATCATGGGTCGCATCACCCACGAGACGCTCGGCTTCCCACTGCCTTCACGGCGGAATATCATCCTGACTCGGGACCAAAGCTATGAGTCTGAAGGATGCGAAATCGCCCACTCTATCAACGAGGCGGTCGAAATGGTCGGAGATGTCGACGAATTGATGATTCTCGGCGGCGCAGGAATCTACCAGCAATTCATGGACCGTGCCGACCGATTCTACCTCACCGTCGTACACGACGAATTCGAGGGAGATACCCACTTCCCTGCGTTTGATGCAGACCAGTGGCGCGTCGAATTCCACGAAGGACATGCGGCCGACGAAAAAAACCCGTACGACCACACCTTCTACATTCTAGAACGTGAGGAGTACGGGCCTGTGGATTCGAACGCCGAGATGCTCGACGAGCGCTTCCGAGCCTAAGCACTCATCTTGATGTCGCGCTGCTCGACTCGGGCCTCGAGCTCGCCGAGAAAATCGATGAAGAACGCCGACTCGACGGTCGATGGCGCGATGAGATCGTTGATGCCGTGTTCTCCGAGCAGCTCGAGGCAGCGCGCTTCGATAGCGACACGGTGAGATTGCTCTTCGACGAGGATCGCACTCAGCTCGTCGCGAACTTCATCGGTCGCACTGGCCGCGCGATAGAGCGGATAGAGCATCATGGCCCGACGCTCGACCATCGTCGTAACCAAGAGATAATTCAGCTCGGTCGACTCTTCGCCGGCCATCTCGGCAGCCCATGCCGAGAGTTCCCGGTCGAGCTTGAAGAAATACGCCCGCGCGGCGTCTTCACAAAGATAGGCGTCGACCGGCTCTCCATGGACGAGATTTGCAAGCTCTTTGAACGCCAGCGCATGCCGGGTTTCATCGGCCAGATGGTCGAGTACCTCGACCGGCGGGTGGCTCTCAGCCACGCTTTTGCTGATCTTTCGTGCGCCGATGAATTCCATCAGCGAGAGTGTGTTCAGCCACTCTGACTCCAACGTGCGATCAGACGTAATGCGGTCCAAAACCGACTTGATTCGTTCTCTCATAGTGTTCCCAGATCTGTATCCGTGGTGATGGAGCACGTCCCTTTGCTCGGTCTCGAACATGGCTCGAAACCCTCTCATCACCGGAGCAACTTCTCACGGTATGTCGCGAGGAACCGAGACCTTACAACGTTGTCGCACATTTTGCCACACCTACCTACGCCGACCCGTGATAGCCACGGTCTGCGGTACACCGACCTCTGCTATGTCTTCGCGGGGCCAAAAAGTTGACCTTCGCCGACTCTATGAGAGTCTTCGGATTGGAACGACATCGCTCATGGAGGAACTATGTCGAATCAAACGACCACGGAAGGTCAGCCTCTCGACGCCGAATTCGTCGAGGACCAAACACCCAATTCGGTGATCCCTCGATATCAAGTTAGTCATATCCGTCGCGCGCCTCGCCCCGGTCAATCCGGCGCCGTCGCCCGCATTTCGATGGAGCTCGACGACTGGCTCGACGTCGACCGCCGGCTGCATGAGCTCTACGGGCTCTGCGAAATCGCAATCCAACAACGCGACCATGCTCGATCTGACATGCAGCGCGCTCAGAGTGAAGCCATCGAGAGCCAGACGCGCGCCGATAAATTCGCGGCTCGTTTGATCGAGTGGAAGACCTACGCACGCAAGCTCGAGGAGCGACTGCACGAGGCTCAACTCGAGGCTCTGGCAGCCCAACACCGAGCTGCACGCGCAGCTGACGTGGCCGAATCAGCGCTGGACCTTGGTGTGTTCGACCGAAAGCGGCGCAACGAATTGCGCCAGCATTTCGAAGACCATCAACTCTCAGAGTGACGTCCGGCCAGCCACCGCGCCAATGCTGTGCGCGATAGTGGATCGAGCCCATCGAGGGTGAGAGCGAGTAATTCGGGCGGGGTCAATTTCCGGTCGTAGGTGTAGTAGACGACCTGGCTTCCGTCCTGAATCACCAGCCGGGCTCCATCTCGCTTTACACGCAATCTCGGCTGCGACGAGTAATCGTCTCGGAATGCCCACGTGCCTTCGGAAGTCTCTGCGATATATCCAAGGGTTTCGCCGCCGACATTGAGAATCGCCCATCCATCGGTGACCCTCTCGACGCTGAGTCTGCCGCGGGCCGTCATCGTATCCGGCCCACTCTCGAGCGGGGTGACGGTGCCATCGACGGTCTCAATGACGAGACCGCGCTCGCGCTCTGAGATCGAGCCGAGCACCGCCAGCGTATCTTGCGAATAGACCTTGAAACGACGCGACATGCGACGCACTTTCAGTTCGAGATTCCCCGACTGATCGTAAATCGCGACGCGCTTTCCAGCCGAGTCGAGACGGTCGAAATACGGGCCGTTCGGTGCGTCGCGATTGACCCGCTCCTCTTGCCGACATCCGACCATGGTGAGGAGTAGAAACAGAACGACGATCAGGCGATGTCGATATTGTGGTCCTGGCATAATTGATCGAGGAGCCCGTTCACGAATGCAGGGGTGTCTTTCTCGCCAAAATCCTTGGCGAGGTCGACACAGTGGTCGATCACGTCGAGAGGAGATTGGTCGCCATAGAGAATCTCCCAGGCGCCCAGGCGAAGGATCGACCGATCGACGGGCGCCATGCGTTCGACCTTCCATCGAGGGCTGACTTTCTGCACCTCTTCGGTGACTTCGTCAAAACGCTCGCGCACGCCGACAACACGCTTTTCGACCTGGTCCCAATTCTGAGCCAGGCGCGGCCCGAACTCTTCGACGAGCGTCGCCTTGTCGTAGTGCAACGCCTCGTCGGTGTCGGTCCGGCCGATATCGGCCCCGCTGATGACCAGCAGTGCCACCCGCCTCGACAACCTGTTGATATCTTTATCGTTCATGCGCCCATCGAGTCATAGAGGCTCACCATCTCGATCGCAGCCATCGCGGCTTCCGCGCCCTTGTTTCCGGCCTTGGAGCCACTTCGCTCCACGGCCTGCTCGAGCGTGTCGCACGTGATGATGCCATAGGTCACAGGCAAACCCGAATCGATACCGAGCGAGCCCACGCCCTTTGTGGCTTCGGCGGCAATGTAGTCGAAATGAGGCGTCGCTCCTCGGATCAACACTCCGAGGCAGATGATGGCATCGAAATGACCGTCATCGATGAGCTTCGCGGCAACCTGCGGGATCTCAAAGCTACCCGGACATTTGGCGACCGTGATATCCGATGCGCTTGCGCCGTGGCGCACGAGCATATCCACCGCGCCCTCGACGAGTCGTTCGGCAAAAAAGCCGTTCCACCGGGCCGCGACGATGCCGAACTTCTTGCCTTCAGCTTTGAAGACACCTTCGTGAATATTCACTGAATCCATGGACATAATATCTCCCGCGCAGAGCGCGTATCATACTTCAGGGATGGGAACCTGGTCGACCACGTCGAGGCCATACGCATCGGTTCCGATGATCTTCTTGGGGCGGTTGGTGAGCACGAGAATCTCGGATACACCGTTATCGACCAGTATCTGTGCGCCGATACCGAGATCACGCAGTGCCTCCTGCGGCTTGTTCACGTCTTCTTCGACCTCGCGCTGTCCGAGATGCTGCTCGACCATTTCGACCGCCGACCGCGCCTTGCGGTCGAGGTAGACGATGATGCCCTTTCCTTCTTTGCTAATCGCCTTCATCGCGCCCGAGAGACAGCGAATTCCGTTGTTCTCACGATGGGTGAATATATCGAAGGTGTCGGCACGATGCTGCACGCGAACCAGGGTGGGTTCGTCGGGGATAGGATTCCCACAGACAAACGCGATGTGTTCAGCTGCATCCACCTGCGTCCGATAGACTTTGATGCGCCAGTCGCCCTCCCACTCGGTTTCGAGTTCTTCGTCTTTGACCAGCTCAATGAGGCTCTGACGCTGCAACCGGTACGCAATCAGGTCAGCCACCGAGAGTATTTTGAGATCATATTCCTCGGCGAACTCTTCGAGGTCGGGCATCCTCGCCATCGTGCCGTCCTCGTTCATGATCTCGCAGATCACGGCAGACGGCTTCAGCCCGGCCAGGCGCGCGAGATCGACGCTTCCCTCGGTCTGGCCTGTGCGCACGAGCACGCCGCCCTCGCGTGCGCGCAGCGGGAAGACATGCCCGGGCATCACAAGATCGTCAGCCGTGGTTTCGTCATCGACCGCAACCTGTATGGTGCGGGCCCGGTCGGCCGCCGAGATTCCGGTGGTGACCCCGGTCTTGGCCTCGATGCTCACGGTGAAAGCCGTCTGATACGGCGAATCATTCGACGAGACCATCATGGGAATCCCGAGCTCGTCGAGACGCTCGCCCGTCATCGCCAGACAGATCAGCCCGCGCGCTTTGAGCGCCATGAAGTTGATCAGCTCGGGAGTGGCCTTTTCGGCAGCCATCACGAGGTCGCCCTCGTTCTCGCGGTCTTCGTCATCGACGAGAATCACCATCTCGCCGCGTGCGATGGCTTCGATCCCCTCTTCGACACGCCGCACCGATTGCTGGTTCATGGGATTTTTTTCAACCATCACCGAATCCAAATTTTGCGAGGAATGCTGCATCGATACCGCCCTTTCCCTCGGATACGAGTTTCTTTACGTATTTTCCGAGTACATCCGCCTCGAGGTTCACCCGGCGGCCAACCCGATAGTTGGCGAGTGTGGTCTTTTCGGCCGTGTATGGGATGATCGCAAGTCCAAATCGATTCCCATCGACCGAATTTACGGTGAGACTCACGCCATCGACAGTGACCGAGCCTTTGTCGATCAGGTACTGCGAGACTTCGGACGGCGCCTCGATCTCTAGAATCCAGGCGTTTTTCTCGCGAGATTGAGCCCGCACAGTGCCGACTGCATCGACGTGTCCGAGAACGAGATGGCCACCGAGTCGGTCGCCTACGCGCAGGGCGCGCTCGAGGTGAACGGCATCGTTTACCTTACGATCCCCCAGCGTCGTGCGGCGCAGGGTCTCAGGACTGGCATCGACCGTAAACGAATCGCTTTCGATGGTGGTGACTGTCAGGCAGGCTCCGTCGACCGCGATCGATTCGCCGAGTTCGAGCGAGTCCGTATCGTACGAGGTGCCAATCTCGACCGTCCAATTCTCGCCGGCGCGTCGAAGGGCGCGGATTTCACCGATATCACTAACCAGACCTGTAAACATCAGTTTTGCCTCACGTCGCCGGTGATGAGAATGTCGGAACCGTACTCTCGGACTTCGACCGACTCGAGCCCGACGGCCTCTTTCATGCGAGCGAATCCTTCTCCCTGGATCGGCCCCGGCGCCTGCGTGCCGCCGACCAGACGCGGCGCGACAAACGCATATACGCGGTCGATGGCACCCGCATCGAAGAGCGACCCGAGCACACCGCCTCCGCCCTCGACCAACACGCTCGTGAGTTCGAACGGATCCGCGAGCGTGCGCAGAACATCCTCGACATCAAAAAACCCACGATCGTCGACGGGCCGCTGCACCACCTCAATATGGTCGATACGCGCAAGCTCATCGACGCGGCTTCGATCTGCAGACTCGGACACAAACACCAGCACTTTGACGCCCTCGTCGTTCTGCGTCACTGCACGCGCTCTCGGTGCATACTCAATCTCGGCGTCCATGAGCACACGGATTGGATCCCGACCGCCTTCGATTCGTGCACTCAGGCGTGGATCGTCGGCCGCCAGCGTGCCTGTACCGACGAGGATGGCGTCCAATTCGTTTCGGAGTTCGTGCACCACCTGCCGAGATTCCTCGCCCGAGATCCACTTAGAATCACCTTCGCGAGTCGCGATCTTGCCGTCGAGGGTCATCGCATACTTTGCGACGACCCATGGCACTCCTTCGGTGATATACTTGAAAAACGCACGGTTCAGTCGATGGCACTCGTCATCGAGCACACCAGTGACGACCTCGACTCCGGCATCACGCAGCTGCTGCACGCCATCTCCGCTCACCCTCGGGTTCGGGTCGATCGTCCCGATGACGACCCGCCCGATTCCGGCCGAGACGATCGCGTCACTACATGGAGGAGTCCGATTGTGGTGGCTACATGGCTCGAGATTCACATAGAGCGAACAGGTTGATGCATCGACCTGATCGCCGAGAAGTCGAAGTGCCTCGACCTCTGCATGAGGATCTCCGGCGCGATGATGATAGCCCTCGGCCACGACCTTCCCGTCGTCGTCGACGATCACACAACCCACCATGGGATTTGGATGCGTGCGCCCCGCCGCGCGCCATGCGAGTTCGATCGCACGCCGCATGTAGCGTAAGTCGTCCTTGGGTCGCGTCATCACACCTCTCCAGCATCGGGCGCGTCGCCCTCCGTGCGAGAATGAGATGCATCAACTTCCGGATCGGAGTCTTCTTCGAGTTCACGAAGTTCCTTCAGGAACTCCTGAATATCGCCGAACGCGCGATACACACTGGCGAAGCGAATGTACGCGACCGGGTCTAGATTTCTTAATTCTTCGGTGACCACCGAGCCCACGAAATCACTTGGTACCTCGCGAGCGTTCTGCTCGAGCAATCGTTTCTCGACCTCGTCGACGACCGAATTCACCTGCTCTCGTGAGATCGGCAGTTTGTTGCAGGCGACCTTGACTCCCTGCAACACTTTCTTTCGGTCGAAATCCTCGCGTGTGCCGTCCTTTTTGACGACCTGGGGAAATACTTCCTCAATGCGTTCATAGCTGGTGAACCGCCGGGTGCAGCCCGAGCATTCGCGGCGTCGACGAATCGAAAGCCCATCTTTGGACTGTCGCGAGTCGACGACCTTATCTTCGAGGTGTCCACAGAAAGGGCAGCGCATACTTCAACTCGAAATCAGGCGCGCGGGTTATTCGAGGTCCGTGATCATCGAGACGCGGCGGCGGTGCCGACCATCGTTCCCGGGATCAAAGTCGGTGTTCATGAAGGCTTCGAGACACCGTATCGCCATGTCGCGCCCGATGATGCGGGCGCCCAGGCAGAGAACGTTTGCGTTGTTGTGCTGGCGAGCGAGGCCTGCCGATACGGGCTCACACACGCGTGCTGCGCGGCAGCCGTCGACCTTATTGGCCGCGATTGACATTCCGATTCCAGAGCCGCAGATCAAGACGCCCAAGCGAGCATCTCCACGCGCAACCCTCTCGGCAGTGATGCTTGCAAAGCTGGGATAATCGACCGAATGCTGTTCAGCTGGCCCTAGATCCAAAACCGAATGGGCGTGTTCCTTGAGCCAATCAGAGAGTTCGGACTTGAGTTCGACGCCAGCATGATCTGAGGCGATGGCGAAATCGTAGGACTCGACCACCTCGCTGACTTCGTCACGTGCTGCTTCGACGAGCTCGACGATCTGACCGACCTTGCTCAGCGACTCGAGGACGTGCTCGGGCGTCTCGCCGAGGGCAAATTCCTCTTCGATCCGCCAGATCAAATTGACGATATCGAGACTGGATGTCCCGAGATCGTCGATCAGATCGGTCTCATCGCCGAGTTCATCACGCGAAATCTCGAGGACTTCGGCGATGACGGCGATGACTCTGTCCCGAGTCGAGGACATATCCTGGTTCAGTACTCCCAGATTTCGATGACCTGCTCATCTCCGTACGTACCGCATTCGATGCACACGCGATGAGGGCGCTTGGGAGCGCCGCACTGGGGGCACTCCTGAAATTTGGTTGCGATCAGCTTGTTGTTGGCCGAGCGACGCGAACGCGTCTTCGACTTCGACTTACGCTTCTTTGGGACTGCCATGGCACTCTCCTAACCATCCAAAAACTATCGATCCGATAGCCGTTATTCGTCGTTGTTTGCGAGTTTGATATCTTGGAGTGGAGCCCACCTCAGATCGATACCCGCATCTTCATTATCTTCGAGCGTCTCTTCTCCGACGTGTTCGCGATATGCCGCTTCACATCCGGAGTCGTCGTCGGCACATTTCAGCTGGCCCGAGACTTCGAGCAAGAGCGCCTCGCGCACCAGCTCGTCCAAAACGATCGAATCACCTTCGTAAAAACTCACGTCGAGATCGTCTTCATTGAGTTCGACCTCGTCGTCGCCGCCGTATTCGAGATGCCACACCTCGGGCGACATCAAGACCCACTGCGTATGCAGTGAAAACGACTTCACTCGCTCCCGCAGACAGCGACCGCATTCGAATTTGATATCTGCCGAAACGTCTCCCTCGACCACGAAGGTCGAATTCACACGCTCGACCTCGACATCGACCTCAATGGGCCCTGCAAGCTCAAGGTCGACCTCTCCGAAAAGCGTATTGCCTTCGTCGGGATCGACGCGAAACGAGAAATGTCGTGTGCGCTCTCGTTCGAATTCGTCGAGAAATAGCTCCATGACATCTCCTCTCGTAGCCCCGAAAAATTTCTCCGGGGAAGCGAGCGCGTAACCCTACACACGCCCGCATACTCTGTCAACAAAGGTCGAAGTACAGGGTGTGATCGGAAGCAGTCGGTAACGGGAGGGTTTTCTTGAGCGCAGAGAAATG
>CAYFTY010000039.1:0-12562 GCA_964346045.1 uncultured Bradymonadales bacterium
GGCGAAGGCGTTGAATTTGCCGGGTCTTCACCGGTCACTTCGTCACCTTCTTTCTCATCCTCGAGCTTGGTCGAGCGGTAGTCGACGTTCTCGGATTGCTCGTCGGGGATGTCGGGGTTCGACGAGCAGGCGACGAATGAGGAGGCAAGGGTTAGCACCAAGAGTTGTACGAATTTCATGAAAGACTCCAGAGTCACATAATGGGCGGGAAGCTCGATTCCCGCCGGTCGCTCCTTATAACAAATGAATGATCGATGTCTATTCGGCAGCGGGCCATCGCAGAACTGGTCACGATGAGTCGCATGCGATATGGTTGGGCAGGTAAGGCACTGTCCTCAAAATAGTTGGTTCTGGTCGATGACGGAGTACGGCGAAGGAACCGAGGTGGCCGGCCGTTTTGTCATCCTCGATCGTCTCGGGGAAGGCGGAATGGGCGCGGTTTTTCGGGCCCTTCAGACATCACTGGATCGTGAGGTTGCCCTCAAGGTCCTTCATTCGAAGGTCGCTTTCACACCGCGAGCCCGCCGTCGATTCGGTCGTGAAGCCCGGGCCGTCGCACGTCTGAATCATCCGCATATTGCGGGCGTTTTCGATTTTGGTGCCGATAACGACGACCAGACGCTCTGGCTGGCCATGGAGCTGGTCGAAGGCTCGTCGATGACCGGGCTCAAGCGCGAGCCCATCGAAACCCTGCGCATGCTCTCGCTCACAGACCAGGTACTGAGCGCGCTCTCGGCGGCTCATGCCCGTGGCATCATTCACCGAGACCTGAAGCCGTCGAATATTCTGCTGACCGTCGACGACGAGGGCCGTGAGATCATCAAATTGGTCGACTTCGGACTCGCGGCCACTCAGGAAGGTGAATTGAGTCTCGAGAACGCGCCGGGAGGCCTGGGCGAGGAACTCACCGAGACAGCTCCGGGCGCGCGCGTAATCATGGGGACGCCACGATATATGGCTCCCGAGATTTTTCGTCGCAAACCGGTCGATCCCCGCGTCGATCTTTACGCGCTCGGTGTGATCCTTTTCGAGCTTCTCGCCGGCTCGCCGCCGTATCCCGGGGACGACCCTCGGGAAGTCATGCGCGGTCACCTCAAAATGCCCATCCCGAAATTGGCCCCGCGAGATGGTGTCGATGTTCCGACGGAACTCGAGCGCATCATCTACGGACTTCTCGCCAAAGATGCCGACGAGCGATATCAGGCGGCATCCGAGGTGCGCGATGCGGTCCAGCATATCATCAACGATTTCAGCTATGTACCATGGGCCACAGGCCCCACGATGGGTGAGATGGCCAACCCGACGGGCGGCATTTCGAGCCCTGGATTTCTTTCGGCTTTTGGGGGCCAGACCATCCCCCCGGCGGCCATGCTCGGCGGTAGCAAGCCCGGCGTATCGTCTCCGACGGCGCCGCTTGTCGGTCGCAATCAAGAACGCCGGACCATTGAGCAGCACATCCGGCGAACCGTGACCGATTCGGTCGGGGGACTGCTGACGATCGAAGGCGAAGAGGGCGTCGGAAAGACCCGGCTCTCTCAGTGGGTGCGGGTCCGAGTCGAAGAGTCGGGTTTGATGCGCTCGGCCGTAGGTACGTACGCCAGAAGCGGTGGTGGCTTCGACGGCATTCGCTCGGTTCTCGATGCCCTTCTGGGCACCGGAGAGGTCAGCTACGACGAGATTCCCCTGGTGATCGAGAACCGTCTCGCGCGGTGGGGGTTTGGTGTCGAGGAGATTCAGACCTGCATTCAACTCATGAAGCCAGGAGGCGAAGAGCTTCTCTTTGATGGGTCGAGTCCGGCGAGCGACGCTCGAGTATCGCGTCAGGAGCGGGTCTTTGCCGTGATTGAGAAAATTCTGCGCCATTCCGCGAATGAGAGGCCGCTGCTCATCGTGCTCGAAAATCTGCACCAGGCCGGAGAGACGACCTTTGCCTTTCTCGAGCATCTCGCAGTCGGTCTGCACCTGACGCCTGCACCGCTCCTCGTTATCTCAACAGTCAATGCCGACGAGATCGACAATGTCCCCGACCTCAAAGAGGCGTTAACGCGTCTCGGGCGATTTGGGACGGACTTCGGCCGGATCAAGCTCAATCGTCTGGGCATCGATGAGGCCACCGCACTCGTACAGAAACTCGTGCCTCTCGATGAGGAGCTCGCTCGTCGAATTGCGACGCGGTCAGGCGGAAACCCCCTGCATCTCACTCAGATTCTGCGCTACCTGCAGGAGAGTCAGAAGCTGGTTTTCGAATCGGGCTCGTGGATTCTCAAGGGGGATGTCGACATCGCTCGAGAGGTTCCGAGAGAGCTCGGTGAAATGATGCGCTATCGGGCCGAGCGCATGGTCGCGCGCTATCTCGAGCCCGAGGCAGCCACGGCACTCCTCGAGCGATGTGCGATTCTCGGGCGGCGCTTCGACTACCGCCTGCTGCGTGCATTCGTCGAGGCCGAAGGAAACGAGACCTACAGCGCACATCTCGACTCGGTGCTCGAGTTTCCTTCGACTACCGCCTGCTGCGTGCATTCGTCGAGGCCGAAGGAAACGAGACCTACAGCGCACATCTCGACTCGGTGCTCGAGTTTCTCGTCAAAGAGAATATCCTGCGTGAGGTCGGGCATAGCGCAGAGGATATCCTCGAGTTCAATCACGCGATCATGCGCGACGTCCTGCTCAACGACATGAAATCCCGACGCAGCGAACGAGGCATGCACTCGCTCGCTGCCGAGACCAAGGTGGCCTTCTATGGCAACCGCGTGAATCAATATGCCATGGAGATCGCCGAGCATTTCCGTGAAGCACGCGATCCCAACGGCGTGTACGTATTTACGGTCAAAGCGGCTCGTTATGCGATGTCCTCGAGTGATCTCGGCACCGCCATCCGACTCTACAGAGAGGCGATGCAGCTCGCCGAGAAGAATGATTCGGTCGACGATCAACCCGAAGCGCCCGGACTTCAGGAGATCTCGGCCGTGATGCGCAGCGAGGAGGTGTCGCTCGAGGTTGCCCACATCGAGTTGAAGATCGGCGAATATGAACAAGCTCGCGAGCACTACCGGAGCATGCTGCGCTCTCCCAATGCCGAAATCTCAGCCTGGGCTCGCTGGGGACTCGGCCAACTCGCCATCAAGATTGGACAGCTCGATGAGGCCGACGGATGGTTCGATGCCGCGATTCGCGAGTTATCAAAGCTCGAAAAGCGCGGCCTCGAGCAAGAGTCCGGCTGCATTCGCGGCCATTGTCTTTTTGGAGTAGGGAGCATTCTCTTTCAGCGCGGCGAATACAATCGGGCTGCCGAGGTGCTGCCCGACGCTCTCGAGCTCGCACAGGAGCACGATGAAAGGCTGCTCGAGGGCGACATTCTGCGCACACTTGCCGATGTGATGTGGAATGCCGGCGATGCCGATCGGTCCGAAATTTATCGGCGTCGTGCGACGCTTCTGGCCGAAAGTGCCGAGGACAGCGAGGCCCTGGCGCAATCGATGCTTCATGCGTCGACGTATTTGCGACAGATCGGTCAGCCCAAACGCGCCGAAGAGCAGGTCGACGCAGCACTCGAACTCTACGATGAACTCGGAAAACGTCACGCGATTGCTCAGGGGATGCTCGAGCGCGGTTTTCTCGCGTGGTGTCGCGGCGAATTCAAATCGGCGGCTTCGAGCTATCGCGAGGCGCACAGACTCTTCGAGGCGTTCGAAGACCGCCGCGGCATGACGCATTGCAAACTGAGGCTGGCCGAACTGGCGTTTTCGATCGAAAAATATCGCGAGACTCGCGCGCTGATTCGGGATGCGCTCGATGGATTTCGCGAAATGAGCGATCGCCTCGGCATCGCTCACGCAAAGATGATTCTGGGGCGCATCGAACTCGAAGAAGACCGCGTCGATGAAGCGCTCGAGGTCTTTGAAGAGCTGTATGAAGAGATGAGGAATCTGGGTAATTTCATCGGCGAAGTGCGCGTTGCTGCGCTTCGCATCATCTGCCTCGAACGGCTCGAACGTCATCAAGAGGTCGACGACGGAATCGCCGAGATCTTTGAAGCAGTTCAGAAGGTCCCCATCGTCTATGAGAGCTTTGCGTGGGCGCTCGAACGACTCTCCGAGCTCATCAACGAGCGCCGTCCCGACCTCGCGGTCGAGACCGACAACCTCGCTTCCGAGGCATTTCAAATGTTGGGGAGGCCGGTAAAGGTCGCCGTCTGAAATTTCAGCTCAGATCGAGTTCGGCCAATTCGGGGATGAGGGCCACGCACGCATCGGCGAGTCTGGCGAGCCCTTTCTTTTTGATCTCAAAGCTCGATTCATCCATGTAGAGATCGCGATTGGCCTCGATCTGTATGGCGTGAATACCCCGCACGGGATCGCCGAACGAGCGGGTAATCCACCCTCCTTTATAGGGTTGATTCAGCGCCACCGAGTAGCCCTGCTGCCGAAAGTGCTCTTCGACAATCCTCGTCACTTCTGAATCACAGCTCGTCCAGTCGACATTACCCGGAACGATATCCGCACGCCGCCTGCCGGTGTCGGTGTGGCCACTTCGACCCATCGATGGCATCGAGTGTCCGTCGACGAGGATGCAAAAGCCAAATTGTTTGCGGACTCGCTCGATCTCGTCGCGAATGGCCGTGTGATACGGCGTATGGAAGCGGGCAATGCGGCGGGCAAACACCTCGGGCGTCATGGCCGAAGACATCACGGGCGTGCCGTCAGTCGTCGTGCGCCAGACAACTCCGCGGTCATGATAGTAGCCGGGGCGCTTGATGCGCCTTGCACCCTCGACGGTTTTGGGAGAAACGTCGTCTTCGGCGCGGTTGAGGTCGACGACGTAGCGCGACACATTGCTGTGGATGAACGTTGCGCCCATCTCGGGTGAGCGCCGCCAGATCCGGTCGACATAGAGGTCGAGATCTCGCCTCAGCACCTGGTCGCCGACAGCCATCTCGCCGAGCACTTCGTCGGGAATCCATTCTCCGGCATGCGGGACGTCCACGACGATCGGGGTCGTCTGCTCGTCGGGCCGTTCGATGTCGAAATACTCAGTCATCCAAACTCTCCAGAGCACTGCGAATCTCTTCGAGCACGTATTCTTCGGATTCATTTTCGAGAGCGCTCCGAAGCACCGACGCAGCATCTGGCCCGCCGATTTCACCGATGGCCCACGAGATATGTCCGCGTACGAGCGGCTCGTGCTCTTCTTGAAGTCGTCGACTCAACCACCCGATATCTTCGACGTCTCCCCGATTGCCTATCACGACGGCTGCATTTCGCAAAAGCCCTCGTCTCTTGGTTCGTTTGATGGCGGATTTGCGAAAAAGGGTGCTGAACTCTTCCTGCGATAGATGGAGTAGGTCTTTGGGGGAGAGGTCGACGTAGGCTTCTCGTGGTTCGAATTCGGGCATGGATGTCGTCTCGGCTTTTGAGTTCCAGGGGCAGACCTCCTGGCAGATATCGCAGCCGAAGAGCAAATCTCCGATCGCGGGTCTCAGCTCTCTGGGAATCGGGCCTCGAAGTTCGATCGTTAGATACGAGATGCAGCGACGTGCATCGAGTAGATAGGGCGAAACGATGGCGCCCGTAGGGCAGGCATCGATGCAGGCTGAACAGGTACCACATCGGTCGGGTACGCGAGGTTCGACCGGAGCCTCGATGTCGATGGCCACCAGAAGTTCGGCAATGAAGGTAAAGGAGCCGAGCCCGGGACGGATCAGCATCGTGTTTTTCCCGATCCAACCCAGGCCGGCCATCATCGCGACATCGCGCTCGAGGAGCGGTGCGCTGTCGACCGCGGGCCTTGCACCAACCTCGACACCAGTCTCGGCATGAATGAAAGCGGCCAGCTCTCGCATGCGACCCCGCAGAAGGTCGTGGTAGTCGTCCCCCTGCGCGTAGCGTGCAATGCGCAGGCCTCCGGGCAGGCGGTCTGAGCCAGGATCGTAGTTGACGAGGAGCGCGATCACCGTGCGCGAGCCGGGTTCGAGAACGGCGGGGTCGACGCGCAGATCGGGGTAATTCGAGAGCCAACGCATCTCACCGTTTCGCCCCTCGTTCATCCAGAAGTCGAACTCGTCGGTGTGTTCGACCCGCTGCGCCGGGATGAACGCGACTTCATCGAAACCGAGCTCACCGGCCCGGGTACGAATGCGTGCTGCCAGAGTCATGATGGTCTATTCACTCTCGCTGAGCGCCGATGCCAGGGCGATGAGCTCGTCGCGCGTAAGGATGCCCTGAGAGACGACCAGATTGATGAGCGCGAGCAGCAGATGCCGCTCTTCGATGCCGTCGGGTAGCTCCCAGTCGATCTGTGAGGCGAGGTCGACCAACGAGCGAGGTTTGGTCGCGTCGTCGACCGCATCGACGGCCGTGCGCGTGGTTTCCTCATCACGGGCGAACGCGTTCTGGACGGATTTGACTCCCGCCTGTGGCGTATCCCGAGGCTGCACAGCGATCCCGATTTCGGTGCGGCCCGTATTATCTCGATCGATCGAATCGAACTCTGAGGTTTCGGCTCGCGTGCGGTCGGGTTTCTCGGTGAGTGCTTTGAGGTCGTTTTCGGCAATTTCGCGCGTCGCGGGCTCGGAAGACTTCGAGAGCGTGCTGTCTTTGTTGGTGGAATCTTCGTCGCCGAGCGCCGAGTCTTCGGACAGGTCGGGTGAGTCTTTGGATTCGGCCTCGGAATCTTCGTCATCGCCCGATTTGAGGATTTCGCGCCCCAGCGCTCCCCAATCGGTGCCCTCTCGGTCTTCTCCGTCGCTGACGGCGCCTGCGAGCGCCCGGGCTGCAATACCGGCTTGAGTGCGTCCGGTATCTGAGTCTGCATCGCTATCGAGGTTCGATGTGTCATTATCTTTGGTCTGGTAGGCCGCGCCGGCAATCCCGTCGGATTCGGATTCCTCGAGGCCGACGCCGACCGCGGTCTCGCTCTCCCGGGAATCCGGAGCGTCGTCGGCCATCTCTGCTTCGAGCTCTTCGACGCTTTTCTTCTGGGTCGGCTCGTCGACATAGTCTTCTTCAGGATCGTCCTCGACCTCAGAGGCAATGCTCGCCCGCTCGGCTCCCTCGCCTGGTTCGAAGAGCGATTCGGCATCGTTCGCCGTCAAAATCTCGGCCCGTCGCGAGGTCGTGTCGTCTTCCTCGAACGCGTCGGCGTTGTTCTCGTCGGGCGCGGGGTCTTCACGATTGGTGGTGATGGCGTCATCCACGTCCCAATCTTCGAGATCGCTCATCATTCCGGACTCGAACGATTCGTCGAGTGGCTCGTTCAGATCCTCGAGCTCGAGATCGTCGAGCGAAGGCACCTCGTCGACGGCGTCGAAGACATCGGTGGTCGGCCGGTCTTTCATTTCAGTCGAGATGACCGAGCTCTCGTCGGTTTCGTCCATCTCCTCGGCCGAGTCGAAAAACTCTGCCCAGTTTTCTTCAGAGAGTACGTCGGCAGCAAGCTCATCGAGGCCATCGAGAAGATCGTCTGCGTCGCCTCGGCTATCCGAGACTTCATAAGCTCGCGCGATGGCTTCACGAATCTCGCCCGGCCCAACCAAGACCGGACGGATGTCGACGCCGGTATGCGTGGCAATCTCGTCCATGGCGCCTACGTCGATCGGGTCGACCATGCCGAGTACCAGCTGCGACTCTCCGCTCTCCTTTCGCAATTGTATCGGAATGACCGAGTTGCGCTGCGCCATCGAGACCGGAATGAGACTGGTGACTCGGTCGTCGAGATCGACGCGTCCGAGATCGACGAAGGGTACATTGAGCAACCTGGCAACGATCCGCACGATTTTGGATTCTTCGACGAACTGATGCCGCACCAACGTCTCGTAGAGCGAGGCGTTGTCTTTCTTGCGCAGCTTCATCCCCTCTCGAAGCGTGGTCTGGTCGATCAGTCCGCTTTCGAGCAGGTGCTGAACAAGTTGCGAATCGTCGATCATCGGCGGTTCTCAGCCGTCCAGCCGCAGAATTTTGCTGCCTGGGGGAGGGGCGAGTTCAAAGAGAATATTGGGAAGCTCTATGTCGACCTGAGTTTCACCCACGTCCATGGAGAAGTCAAGGTCTCGCTCCGGCCATACGAAGCGCCTGTAGTCTGGCAGAGCGCCGGGTTGGTACCGCTCCCAATCGTCGGTTGTATAGCGATAGACTTCGTCGTCATCGGGTCCCGTCTCGAGGACTTCGACCACGGCGTAGTCGGTATGACGCACCCACATCGAGAGCTCGCCTCCATCGACCTCGGCGCGGTACCGATAGGTGCCTTTGCGCGAGTCCCACTCGAGCGTGGGTTCGCTCCCTTCGCCGAAACGGTCCCAGGGAGCTCCGGCGAGCATCACACGACTGACGTCGGCGGCCGAGAGATCGACCGGAAGAAGCCGCGCCACGTTCTCTTTGGTGGCCGGGCCCGTGTAATACTCATGGGTGTCGCGTTTGTGCATGGCAAACGTCTCGCCATCGCTCACCAGCACGTTCAGCAGCTCGTCCGAGCCCGGCATCCTCGTTTGAATCCGCAGGTATTCCGGTTGTTTGACCAGCAGCAACTGCCTGACCTTCACGCGTTCGCCATCGCCGAAATAGTCGAGGACGACTTCTTTGAATCGCACCGTTTCAAAGCCCTCGACCCGCGCGTCGATCGCCGCGCGCAGTACTTCGGGTTTTTTGATGGGATTGTCGGGGGGCGGATACGATTTGGGGCAGCCCGTCAGGACGAAGGCCATCATGGCCAGAAAGAAGAAACTTCGCATGAGATCGCCTTGGATCATCGGCCTGGGGTACTTGCTGCCCCGTAAAAGGATACGTCGGGAAATGTATGGATCAGTGTGGTTGCGCCCGTGTTGCGGTCGAATTCGACGACGCGCCCCGATGAGGTCAGACCAAAGAGGCGATTAAAGGCGGCCGTGAGCCCCCAGATTTCGTCGTCGTTCGAGACCCCGATCTGCGAGGCATTGCCGTCGCGCCCGTCGATGAGCACCAGCGAATCTGGATCGGTATGCGATGAGGTCATCAGAAGTGCTCGATCCTTGGTGACCACGCAGTCTCCACTCGAGCTAAATCCAGTCATGTCGCCCACGCGCGTTGCGCGTCCGGTCGAAAGATCGGCGGTGTAGAGCGTGCTGCTCGACGTGATGAAGACGGTGCCATCGGTGTCGATTGCCATTCCGTTCGCCGTGCCAATACTGCCCAGCGGGTTGTCGAAGCGTGTCCAACTCATGGTCATTTCGTCATAACGATGGAGATACGAACTCGTAATCCCGTAGAGGGTTCCATCCGGGTGCGTATCGATGTCGAATAGACCCGGGACCTCGCCCAGAGATTCAATCTCCTTTCGAAATGGTTCTACGTAATAAAGGGTCGTATTCGACTGCGCGAAGAAGCCGCAGTCGATCCCTTCGTTGATTTCGTTATCGCAATTATTGTCGAATTCGTCGCAGATCTCGGCCTGCGTGGGGTTCACCGAGGCATTGTCGTCATCGCAATCATCGCCGCCGCATTCCATGGAAATATGACCGTCGTTGTCGTTGTCGGTCGTGCAACCGAGGTCTGGCTGCGCGGGCATGTCGAGAGCTGCATCTTCGCCCATGTCAGGCTGGGGCTCTGGCCGCGTCATATCGGGCACCGAGGGGGCCATGTCTTCGGTTGGAGCGGGGTTCACACGCGGTACGCATTCGCCCGAGACCTCATTGAAGCGCTCGCCGGGTGCGCAGCGGGGGTCTTCTTCCGCTTCATCGCTTCCGCAGGCTACGCCGAATAAAATGAGTAAAA
This sequence comes from uncultured Bradymonadales bacterium, assembly GCA_964346045.1. Lineage (GTDB taxonomy): Bacteria > Myxococcota_A > Bradymonadia > Bradymonadales > Bradymonadaceae > CAYFTY01. Next base: position 9,741 of record CAYFTY010000039.1, read on the forward strand.
AAAGGACGGTACGCATGATAAGACTCCTCGACATTCACGGGATCTATACCACCGGCGCCGTTTTGCGCCAATTGAGCGGTAGCTGCGATTCCCAACTTGACGAGCCGCGGGCACGACGCCATGTGGGTTCAAGACACTGCGAGGAGAGAGCGGATGGCAAATCTCGAAGGCAAAACCCTCTTCATCACCGGAGCAAGCCGGGGGATCGGTAAAGCGATTGCCCTGCGTGCAGCGCGTGATGGCGCGAATATCGTCATCGTCGCCAAGACGACCGAGCCGCACCCCAAACTTCCGGGCACGATCTACACCGCGGCCGAAGAGGTCGAAGAGGCGGGCGGTCAGGCATTGGCCGTGAAGACCGACATCCGGCACGAAGAAGCGGTGCAGGCTGCGGTCGATGCCGCGGTCGAAAGATTCGGCGGTATCGATGTCTGCATCAACAACGCCTCGGCCATCAATCTGACGGGCACGCTGCAGGTCACGATGAAGCGTTACGATTTGATGCATCACGTGAATACACGCGGGACCTTTCTGACTTCGAAACTCTGCCTGCCTCATCTGCTCGAGGCCGAGAATCCTCATATTCTCAACATCTCGCCTCCGCTGAATATGGAGGCACGATGGTTTGCACCTCATGTTGCATACACGATGGCAAAATACGGCATGAGCATGTGTGTCCTCGGCATGGCCGAGGAGTTTCGAGACGAAGGCGTCGCGGTGAACGCCCTGTGGCCCAAAACGGCGATCGCGACGGCCGCGGTGCGCAACTTGCTGGGCGGAGAACAGATGATCCAGCAATCTCGTACTCCCGAGATCATGTCCGATGCAGCGCATGCCGTCTTGACGCGCGAGAGCTCGGAATGTTCGGGCAACTTCTTCGTCGATGAAGACGTACTGCGCGAACAAGGCGTCGAAGATTTCGAATCGTATGCGGTCGACCCGTCCCAGCCACTGATGCCAGATTTCTTTCTTTGAGGAGATGATGATGAAAATGACGCGCGTTGTGATGATCTCACTGGTGAGCCTGCTTGCGTTCGGCTGCAAGAACGACCAGCCGAAAGAGCAGCCCACTTCTGAAAGCGTCGAGGTCGATGCAGAGGCCGCGCCCGAGAAGCCAGTGGTCGCCGAGCCCCGGAAGTTCGGACAGGCCTGGGCCGATGTAGACGAAGCTGCTCGCACCGCAGCTTTTGGTGAGCCAGCAAAATTACGAAGTCTGCTGAGTTACGAGCTCGTGCGCTCGGCCACGCCCGAAGAAAAGGGCGCCGAGATCGGTCCATATGGACTCGTCGTTGCGAACGAAAAAACCAAAGACCTGAATCGCGAACAAGACATTGGTATTCGCCGAGCGCGATCGGTGATCGTGGCGCAGGCACGGGTCTTCGAAGGTCAGGACCTCGCGACACTCTGTAAGATCGACTGCCAACGAGCGGCGCTCAATGCAGCGTTTGCGACCGCCGCAGGTGGGCCGATTTTCAATGAGGATGGAAGCCCGAGCGTCGAGGCATTGAAAAAGCTCTTCAGCGCTCTCTATGTGCAGCCCGACGCAAAACTCCTGGGCCTCGAGGCAAAGGAGCTTTACGCAATGATGCGTCCGGCGGCGCGCGACGTGAGCGGAATCTACGCAGGATTGAACGCCATCGGTCTCAAAGAGGTCGAGGCCTCATTCAAGAATGCGCTCGAAGAACATCCCGAACCCGAGTCGGCGGTGAATCGAGGCCTGCTCAAATTTTACAAGCGCTACACCAATCTCGAGGGTGTTGCAGACAAAGGGGGCATCGAGAGCGAATCGTCTCACTGGACGTTGGTGAGTTTCTGGATCCGCCGGATCGATGATGGCAGCGCACCGGTGCTCGCCTCGTTCATGAATAAATTCTTCAAAGATTACGATCCCGAATGGCACCAGAAGTACTTTGCCGGATCGGGGGATTGATCCCGGGGTCAACTCTCCGGGTGGTGTGACACTCTGGCACACCGAAACCTGGAGAATCGGCTGAAATTCGGCTGATGTCCTACATGTAGGTCTTTGTCGCAGAAAAGACGACATCTGGCCTGAGCCTTGCAGCGTAGAGAGATGTCTACGAACTCCTGTGGAGTGACCATGTCTCGATATCCGCATATTTGCTCATTCATGTTCCTGTTGGTGGGTGTCGCTGGATGCGCGACCGAAGAGGCTGACGCGCCCGACCAGACCGATCCGCCTGCAACCCATGCATCGGTCCTCGAAAAAGCCGATATCGAGAAGCCGGCCGACGAGGAAGCGAAGGCGAAACGCGCCTGGACTCAGCGTCATGAGCCAGTCGTCCAACCGGTCGACTGGGTCGAAGCATCGAAAGAGACGCTTTTCGAGGTCAGTCGGCTGCCGGAAGCCGAACGTTCGAAGCTCGACCATGCCAATCTTCCGGCACTGCTGCCGGACGTCGACTTCGCATCGAGCTCGTTCCTCGTGGTGGGGCCGCACTGGTACACGGCCAAACTCGATGGTCCGGATCATTCTCTCTACATCCAGGGAAATCGAGCGGCCTTCCAGCACGACTTTGGACTCACCGACGAGCAACGAAAATCGGTCGAGAATTTTACCGTCTACCGAACGCACGCGATTCCGACCTTAGCCTTCAACCGATTTGGCGTGGCCTACACGATCGATGTCGAGTGTGATCGACCCCTCGAAGATCCCCGCTGTACCGAAGACGCATACGTACTCTCGATTGCCGAGAGTCTTCAGCTCGCCGGAGGTGTCCGATGAAAAAATCGCTCCTGATTCTCATCGCCCTCGTATGTTGTGCAGCAGAGGCTAGTGCCGAGGACTTCACCTACAATCCGCC
>CAYFTY010000040.1:0-12548 GCA_964346045.1 uncultured Bradymonadales bacterium
TCGGCTCTTCCCCCATCTTCATCTGCCGGCAGGGGAGTCGTTGCGAGACCGCCCTGACCTCGCGGGCGTACCCGCCTATGTGATTCCTGCCGTCGAGCGCGCTCTGGCGGGCCAGGGGTTCGACTCGCTCTCGGATTTCGTTCGGTCACTGGCGCCGTCGCCCATACATGGGGTCTCGTCGAAATTCGATGACGATGGACGCGTCACGGCGCTCTACGGCCGCATCCACGACCTCGAGGAAGTGGAAGGAAACGAGCGGCTTGGTCGAGGCGTGAAATTTCGGCTGACCCATCCGAAATTCGGCGACGGGGGGGGCAGGATGGGCTATGCCGAGTCGCGCGGCGCATTTTTCTACGAAGGCGCGCATGGCGAGGTCTACGAGAGCGTCAAAGACGTCTGGGAGGGGGCTGAGCTGAACCTGATCGACGCCCATCGAGTGCAGGATTCTCAGGGTGAGACCTACTACACAGCTTCGCCGCGAACCCTCCCCGTGCTCGAGCCTCACTGGCCAGTCACTGTTTCGTCGGTGCTCAAAGCGCAGGGCTGTGTGAGTCGCTACTTCGTGGATATCCGCGATGGAGGCGAGTCGAATCACTATCTCGTGTTCGGGATTCTGCTCCATCGAATTCTCGAACGTCTCGCCGAACCCGCTCAGGCCGTCGAGCCGCCGAGCTTTGACGAAATCTGGGACGAAGAACTGCCCGGTCTGCGTCTGGCGATGCTTGCGGCCGGAATGCGAGATAAAAATATCCCGAGCTTTCGCGAAGACGCTCGTATTCACTACGAGAATATCGTGGGATTCACACGGGGCCGCGGCGGCGCTGGAGACCGAGTGGGCTGGACCGGACAAAACGTCGAAGCGACCCGTTACTCGTCCATGTATGGGCTCGAGGGGCGGATCGACCTGGTGACTTCGGATGAAAACGCGGGGCTTCATATCGTCGAGCTCAAATCAGGGAGAGCACGCGACGAACACATCAGTCAGGTGCGCTGCTACAAGCTGCTCTGGGATGGGATCGCCGAGAGCCGAGATCTGGCGGTGACGGGATACCTGCTTTACTCCAAAGAGGGAGCGTTGCGTTCGACTCCGCTCGACGATCCATTGCGCGATCGCAAACTTCTGAGGGCCCGCAACGGGCTCGTGGCGGCGCATCGCGCGCTGGCCGAAGGGGACGCGAGCTTTCAGCTGCCGTATTTCATGCAGGTGCCCCGCAAATGCAATGCGCCCGCATGTCGTTTTCGAAAAGACCAGTGTGCTGCGCAGACCGCGCTCCTCGGTCTGAATCCCAAGCACGCAACGCTCGATGCGTGGCCGGGCTTTGACGAGGAACTGGTGTTGCGAGCGCAGAAATACTGGCGCCACATGACGCGTCTCGTCGAACTCGAGAATTGGTACGGCAACGAAGCGCTGGGTGAAATTCTGCAGTCCGGTCGTCTGCGCGAGCGTGTTCAATCCTTTCGCGCCGTTGCCGATCTCGAGTTGGTTTCGGTGAACGCCGACGAGGGGTACGTGACCTTCCGGGGAGAAGGGCTGCGGGCGTTTTCCTCACGCGACCGCATCGTTGCACATCGGCAGGATTTTCATCGTTCGCATATCTTGCGGGGACGAGTCGTACAGCTATCGAACGAGACCATCGCGATCCGAGCCACCGGCGTCGACAACGCCGAGTCGTTGCCGCGCCAGGGGTGGGTGATCGATAAAGTTCCGGTGCGGATCGGGTATCGTAGTGCGCATCGTAGCCTCTGGCGCCTCATGCAGTCACAGCGCAAGAATCTCTTCCAGGTCTTGATGCAGCCCGAAAGCGGACGTGCCGAGATTCTCATGTCGGGAGATCGGACGACTGAGCTGCTCCCCGAGACGCTCGAGAAGTTGAATGACGACCAGATCGAGGCCGTTGCGGCCGGCGTATCGGCTCGCCAGGGGGCGCTGATTCAAGGGCCTCCGGGGACGGGAAAGACGACGGTGATCGCCCATCTCGTGCGCGAGCTGGTGCGCCGGAACAAGCGTATCGTCCTCTCGGCACAGACCAATACTGCCGTCGATACGATGCTGCAGAAGATTTTCGAGGTCGACTCGTCGATTGAGTTCATGCGAGTCGGCTCGTCGCAGAAAAGCTATCGGCTGGCGGCCCGTCTCGAGGCAGCAGGAAAGGATCCGAGCGCGTACTTCAGCGAAGACCTCGCAGAGGTGTCCGACTCGATCGATGAGCTCGCCGCCGAGCTCCAGCGTATCCGAGTGGTGGGCTGCACGACGCATGCGGCTGCTCGCTCGAATGTCATCGACTTCTTACGCCGCGGCGCAACGGCTCCGGTTTTCGATGTGGCGATCGTCGATGAAGCCACCCAGATCACCGAGAGCATGAGTCTGGCGCCGATTGTTCTGGCCCAGCGATTCGTCTTGGTGGGCGATCACAGACAGCTGCCCCCGATTGTCGAAAATGATCGAGCCGCCACACATTATATCGATGGATGGACGACACCGCTTTTCAGCGAATCAGACGAGGATATGCCCCAGCTCGGTCTCTTCGACGCATCGCCTGCCGATGACGGCGAAGAGAACCCGATGGGGCTTGCCGGCCTCGACCGCAGTCTCTTTGAGCGACTCGTCGACCAGGGCGTCCCATACATCATGTTGCGCGATCAGTATCGGATGAACGAATCGATCATGGCCTATTCGAGTCGGGCCTTCTACGGAGGCAAGCTTCGAGCTCACCCGAGCGTGGCAGATCGAACTCTCGAGGCGCGCGACGAGATACCCGGGGCAGAGGCTCCGGTTGTCTTTGCGCACGTTGAATTCGACTCGGATGGTCGCACCAATGAGGCCGAAGCGCGCGCTGTCGTACACACCATCGATCGCATTTTGGAGGCCGAAGGGCATGAGCTTTCCATCGGTGTGATCTCGCCCTTCCGTGCACAGGGTCAGTTGATTCGGGGAATGCTCGAAAATCTCGATGACCCGACGCGTGCCGCCGATATCGATGTGGATACGGTCGAGCGCTTTCAGGGCAGCGAACGAGATGTGATCCTCGTCAGCCTGGTCAAGACCGAGCGGACCGGGGAGTTTCTCTCGGACCCACGGCGTCTGAACGTGACATTGACGCGAGCTCGCAAGAAATTGATCATCTTTGGCCACCGAGAGTGCCTCGAATTGGATCCCCTCTTTCGCGCCCTGATTCATCAGCCCGAGACCCAGATCATCGAATGGTCCGAACAATCTCCATAGCTTTGTTGATATGCGTGGTCGGGGTGTCCGCGTGCGACTCGAGCGGCTGTGAAGACTCGAAGTCGCAAGAGAAGGTCGTGCATCGTGTCGAGCTTCCACCGCTCGATGCCATCGAAGTTCCCGAATCGATCGAGGCCGAAACTTCGCATGAGTTGAAGCTCGAGGAATCGCGGCGTTACGAGCCCTGTCACAGGCTCCTCGAGCTCGATGCCGAGCCTCGCGCCGAACTCGACATGAATGATACCGAGCTCTGGGAGATGCTGATTGGCTGCGGTGCTGATGCATGGACCAAAGCCGACGGTGTGCGGTACGTGGCCTATGCGACCGATCCGATCGGACCGGACACCGAAGAGACCGACTTGCGTTTCGTGGCGTGGGATGCTGATGGGGCACGCAAGTGGTCGGTGCTCATCGAGCGTCGGCATCAGGGCAAAAACTTCGTGGCGAATTATCGGCAGTCTTTCGTGACCATCCCTGGCGCGCGTCATGCCTGCGCAGGTACGCTCTGGGAGGGCGGCACGACGGCAGCATGTGTGAACCGGCAGAACGGAGAAGTTGATTGGAGCGGGCGTATGGCATTCTGGGCCGGGCTCGCTCCCATTGGTTTAGAAGATGTTCTCTACGTGGCCGATATCTCGTCGTTGACTCGTCGATATCCATTCTCGGGTGTCGAGATGCGGGCACGCGAGCTCGACGGCACCGGAGGGCGCGCCGCATTTTATGCCTCGGATGGTTCGCATCTCTATTTTGCTCCGGCACGAGCCGAGGAACCGCGCCTCATCAAGTACTCGTTATCTGACATGGAACCACTTTTCAGGCGCGGCTTGCCCGACAATCCTCGCAGTGGATTTGCCTTCGCCATCGCTGAACACGATGTCGTTCTGATGCTTTTCGAGAACGAAGGGCTGCTCGCCATCGACTCCAAGAGTGGTGACGTACTCTGGCGTCTCGATGTTGGGAAAGACCGCCCGTCCGTGGCATGGAACTCATCGAAGATCTTTGTCTTGCATCGCGTTCCAGGAGAGTTGAATCCGCTCTATGCATTCGAGCCGCGCACCGGCCGCGTCCTCTATCGTGCCGAAACGCCAGCGGGAACGCTTCACGTTCACGCGAGTGACGACAAGGTCATCTTGCGTAGTGTGCGCGCGATCCGTCCCGTGGTCGAAGTCGTCGAGGCAGCGGAATGAAGGAGTCGACGCGTCTTTTTCGCGAGGTCGGAGTCGTCTTTCTCATCGTGCTGGTCACGGTCGCCGCGGCCGCCATCATTGCGACCTACGTCTCTTTCGTCGCGACGGTTCTCTACGCCATCGTGGCCTTCATCTTTCTCGGTGCGGCCCAGAAAGCTGTCGAGCGAAGCAAGCATCCACCCGAGCATTATGGGATGGGAACCACGAATCGCAGGCGCGGCATCGTGTGGGGCATTGGGGCAACCCTGGTTACGATTCCTTTCTTTGTCGCCGGATACTGGTTCTGGGAATCTCAGGTTCAAGATCGTGAATTCGAGGTCGCAGCCGAGCACTATCTTCACTGGTCGGCAGAGAACGACGGCGAACCCGATGCATGGGGCGTCGATTCGGCCGGTGTCTGGGTCTGGTCTCGCAAAGACAAGCTTCACGTCGGGCTGAAAAATCACGATCGTCACAACAATCGGGTGATCCTCGAGGCAGATACCGAGTTCGAGCCTGTGCGCCGCGGGACTGTGATTCTCAAGCCGCTTGATGCCCGGCCCGGCACAAAGGGACCTTCAAAGCGCTGGTCGCTCTCTCTCACGCACGCTCGCAGCCGCGGTGCGGTCGAGATCGACGGTCCGCATTCCATTCGTGTCGAAGTCGAACCTGTCGTCGCGGGACACGAGGCATGGCCACTCTATCGAGGTCCAGCGGCCGAGCGAGTCGAGTCGAATGCGCTCGAACTCGACCGCACCCTGTGGTGGATTCCTCTCTGGGTGCTCACACAGCTTTTGCTGATCGCGTTTCCCGAAGAGTATTTCTACCGCGGGTACGTGCAGACGCGTCTCGATGAGGCTTTCGAGAAACGAGCCGAAGAACGCGGCAAAGAACCCGTGTCCATCCTTGGATTCACGCCTGCGATCTTCTGGTCGTCGATTCTCTTTGGGGTCGGTCACCTGCTCGTGCCCATCGGCGGAGTGCTTCTGGCAACCCGCATGAGTGTCTTCTTCCCCGCGCTCGTCTTTGGCTGGCTACGAGACAAGACTGACGGTCTGCTGGCGCCCATTCTCTATCATGCCGCATGTAACCTGATGGTGCTCTTCGCGGCCGTGCATCTGGCATAAAAAAGGCGCCGGCCCTGAGGCCGACGCCGAGATGCAGCTCGCAGATGAAATCAGCCCTGGATGCAGACTCCGACCTCTTGTCCGGCTGCCTTTCCGCAGACGCCGTCACAGCAATCCGAGTTTTCCCGGCAGGTCGCGCCGGAAGGCCGACAGGGAGGCCCGCACACACCGTCGACGCAGCTACCGTTGCAGCAGTCTGCGTCCATCGTGCACATCTCTCCATCGAAGAGGCAGTCGGGACAACCTTCGTCGATTTCGGTATCGCAATCGTTGTCGACACCGTCGCAGATTTCGGGCTCGCATCCTTCACATCCTTCGTCGATCACACCGTCGCAGTTGTTGTCCTTATAGTCGCAGACTTCAGGCGCCGGCTCGCATGGCGTGTCGCAGCCAAGCGTGATCGTCAAGGGGTCCATGACGCTCGGGTCGACGTTGCGAAGTGTATCGCATGAGGTGCCGTTGAGCGTCAGCGTATTCGTCATGCCATCATAGCTGAAGCCGTTCGCAGCTTCGCGCTGAACGGCCATGCCGTTGATATCGACCCAGATCTTGGACGCAGTAGGTGGCACTGTGTCGAGAACGTAGGAGCAAGCAATGGACTGGTCGGCGATATCCCGAAGGGCAGTGACGAGACTCGGAGTGTCATTGGCCGTGTAAAAACGATTCCCGCCTTGCATCGCGTTTGTTCCGCCGGCCGCGGCGACCGCGTCGAGATCGCTCTCCGAGCCCCCGAAGCTGAATCCGATCATGTAGACCGGCACGCCGTCGTTGAAGAGTGCCTGAGCAGCGGCGACTGTTCCAGCCTGGCCGCCACAGTCGTTGGGGTTCCCGTCGGTCATGACGATGACCGCCGAGGGGCGAACCGAATCGAGGGGGTCGCCCGGTTCAGAGAGTCGGTCCTGGGATCGAATGACCTCGAGTGCATAGGCGGTCGGGGTGCCTCCGCCGTCCGTGACGCCGGCATAGGAGTTTTTGATTTGAGTCGCGTTGTAGCGACCCATCGGTAGCAGAAGGCTATCGCTGCAGGTCGACCGGCCGGGGTAGGAGGCAATTCCAAAACTTGCTTCGTCGAAGAGTTCATCGGCGACCGTGTCCAACGCAGATTTCACGTCGGCGATATCCTGCGAGGACATTGAGCCCGATTTGTCGATCACGAAGTAGAGTTTCGGATCGACTTCCTGGAAATCTGAGGTCTGGTCGGCGCAGATCATACCCGTCGGTGTCGGGCTGCATGCGTCTCCCTGTCCATCTCCGTCGGTGTCGGTCTGATCGTAGTTGGCGATGGTCGGGCAGTTATCACAGGCGTCGCCCAGTGAATCTCCATCGGTATCGGTTTGATCAGGGTTCGCAATGGGGCAGTTGTCCTGCGGGTCTGGAACCATGTCGCCATCGTCGTCGCGATTCGGATCGTAATAGTCTTCCGCCGAATCCGGATCGCAGGCGTCGCCGACTCCGTCGTTATCGGAATCCGTCTGTACGAAATTCGCGGCATCGACGCAGTTATCGCACGCGTCACCAACACCGTCGCCATCGCTATCGGCCTGATCGGGGTTTGCCGCCAGGCCACAGTTGTCAAAGCGGTCGAGGAAACCGTCTCCGTCCGAATCCGCCCAAGGATCGGAGTTGTTGAACGTGTTATTCGACCCCGAGTTATTCGCGCCGTTATTCGACGCGTTATTGGTCCCGTTATTGACGTTGTTCATCCCGTTATTAACCGGAATGCACTCGCCTGTAACGTCGCTGATGCGACCGTCGCAGGTGTCGTCAGGTAAACCCTTATTGGTCGAGTCCGCTCCGCACGCGTACATGCCCAGTGCCAGTACACCGGTCAATGCCGCAAGATAGATCCGCTTCATGTGAACTGCTCCAGATGAGTTTGAGACGACTCGCGTCGTCGAGCTCTGCCCTTGATTCTCCCGTCCCTATGCTAGCGAGCGAGAGGACACGAAACAATAGAATGGTGGCAATAAGAGTATAGCGTGTACGATAATGTATTGAAAGCACTCCGATGTAAGCATCGCTAACATCGGTCGTCTGGCTTCAGGGATTCGACACGACCAGCACCGGGCGCTCGGTCGAGCGAAGCGTTCTCTCAGCCGTGCTGCCGAGGAACCATCGCGCGAATCCACGCCGTCCATGGGTGCCCATCACGATCAGATCGGCCTCTTCGGCATCGGCCTGTTCTTGGATCGCACGGTCGGGACGAGAACCTGAGACATGCAAACCGGCGATCTGTCCGGCCAGCCCGTTATTCTCGATCATCGTGTTCAGCGCTTTGGTTTGATCATCGATGACCGCGTCGAGGCGTGTACCGATGTCGCCGAGTACGTGTCCAATGGCGGACACCTCGATATCGACATCGACCGCGTGAATGGCGTAGAGATTGGCATCGAAGAGATCAGCCCATTTGCCTGCGGTCTGCAGCGCAACCTCGCTGCACTCCGAAAAGTCGATCCCCACGACGATATTGCTGGCATCCATGAAGGCGTGTCCGGGGGGGACTGCAAGCACCGGGATCGCGGTTTCGCGGACGAGGTGATTTGCAGTGCGCCCGAAAAAGATGTGTTGAAGACGATTCTCGCCGACGGTTCCCAGGACGATCAGGTCAGGTTTGGACGAATCTGCCTCGGCGATAATGCCTTCGCCTGGCTCGCCGAATCGCACCGCAAACAAGATTTCGTCGGGTCGTTCATTCGCCGGGATCGCCTGATCGACAATGCGCTCGAGACCGGCCAGCGCCTCTTTGCGCGTGTTTCGTTCGATCTCGTCGGTGGTCTCGTAGAGGATGCGCCAGGCGTTGTCGTCGCCGCTGAAATCGACGACATGGATCAGGCGAAGCGGCTTCTTCATCCGCCTCGCCAGCGCCGCGGCACTGCGCACAGCTGCGAATGTGTTTTCTGAAAAATCTGTGGCGACGAGAATCGACATCGCTGCTCCCAGGTTACGGTTCCAAACGCCAAAAACATGCACGTTGGTTCGCTCGCGGTCAACTGATCCGAGCAGTTGTCATCAGGTTGTCATCTTCCTGGAATTCGAAACGAAGGATATCGATTCATGCGCTCGATCACGGTCCGGCGTCGATTGCGCTTTCGCTCGGATTGATTGCGCACGTCGCGGATCTCGATGTCGAGCACGAGATCCTCGGCTAGATACGACGTGTCCTGGGCCAGAAGGGTCGAGCGAACCATCATCTTGGCGCGCTCCTCGAAGTCTTCGGGGCTCAGGGCATGCGCCTCGACGGTCTGATTCTGGAGATTGGCGTCAAAGAGGTCGACCACATAGTAGACGTCGGCTTCGGGGAAGTCGGCAGCCCAGACGACCACGGTGCCCCGCGCGTGGGCCGGAATGTCGGCCGGATCCTGTACATGCCTGAGGCCGCGGTCTGGATCGATGTACATCCAGCGCACGGCTCGGTCTTCGGTCGAGATCCTCATCGGTTCCAGATCTTCGACGGACACCTTCTTGGCGACCTCTGACTCGGGGGAGCCTTCGCCCGGGGAAGCGTCGTCGGCGACGAGCACATACATGGTCACACCGAGTCCAACGATCCCTGCAAAGATGATGGCGGCGATGACCATTGCCGGAGACTTTCGTTTGCCTTCCATATGCGCTCTTCTTCCAATCAGATGAGCTTCTTTGTCACCGAGAGATCCGGATCTCGTCAACTCAGCGCCCGAGCGTGATGGCCGTATGAGTCGGGATCAAAAAGAAGAGTCCGATGAGGGCGATCACCGCGAGAATCGTTCGTAAAAGGGTCGCCCGGCTCGGTCGATAGCGTTGCTTCACTTCGCTTCGTACCAGTGCGTAGGTCGCGATGCCTGCGACGAAATTCACCGTGGAACGTGCGAATTGAAGCGAGAAATTATCCCAGGTCGACGCCTGCATCGCTGTGATTCCCTGCGAGAGGCACCATGCGACTCCTGCGACCCCCAGCACGAACGCGAAGTGACGCAGATGCATCCGACCCCGCAGCACTACCAGGGCAAAGAACGCTGTCATCAGCGGGCCAAAAAAGAACCCGGTGTATAAAAGGAGCACCGGGAACACGAAAAGGTCACCGTATTGCGTATCACTGACGCGGCGCGCCTCATCCCAAACGGCTTCGAATTCTTGGCGCGTCAGAAATGCATCCGAGCTGGCTTCTTCGAGGGTGCTCTCGTTTTCGTCGATGTCTTCGTTCATGAATCGCCGCGAAGATTCAATCGGTAGTCGACGCCGATCATCAAGAGAAACTGGTAGTCGAGGCCCACCTGGTATTGGCCCGGCTCATCATTGCTTTGAAAATTATCGAATCTCTCGCGCGTCGTCGATGGCACGGCGGGGTCGTACGTAAAGCGCAGATCGAAGGGGATTGCGTAATTCTCAGATAGATTCCAGCTCATTCCGAGTCCGAATTCGATACCGACATGCGTCACGGGTGTCGTGAAGAGAGGCTCAACGTCCCCGGGGATATTGTCTTGCGTGACGGTGGCGCCCGAAGAGAGCCCTAAGAGGAGTGCCGGACCCAGACCGATGCGGAGATCGAATGAGCGGGTCTGGTATTCGAGGTGGCCTATGAACGGGGCCCGCAAGATGATCGTGGTGAGTTCCACCTCGCGACTCTGCTCGGTACTGGGCGAATCGGCGATGCTCGAAACGCTATGTGTGGAAATCAGAAGGTCGAGCCCGAGCGCCAGTTTGAGTTGCTCACTGAAATCCACGAGCCCGATGCCCGAGCTGATGCCACCGACGATCCCCAGGCCGTCAAAGCTCGTGCCTGACTGTAACGTCGGGGCGCCGGCGGGATCGGCGGGGCCCGAGAGTGTCGACCAGTTTGCTCCAAAGCGCAGCCCAACTCGAGAATCGGAGGCCCACGTTAGAGCCGGCGATACCGAAACGATCACGACGAACAACGCTCCCAGAATTCTTTTCATGATCATTCCTCCTCGCCAGCGCGTTCGGCACGCCATCTTTCGAGCCGTGCTCCCATTTCGTTCTCGAGACCGTTCGAACTCGGCCGATAATACACGTCACCCTTCAACACGTCGGGCAAATAATCTTCGACGACGTAATTCCCCTCGAAATTATGAGGGTATTTGTATCCGCGACCAGCGCCGATCGACTTATGCAGGGCAGTCGGTGCATTGACGAGATGTTTGGGTACCGGTGCGTTCGGGGCTCTCTTCACTGCTTTCAACACATCTCTGTACGCAGCGATCACCGCATTAGACTTCGGGGCACACGCCAGATAGGTCGCGGCCTGCGTCATGGGGAGGACACCCTCGGGCATGCCCATGAAGCGGAAAGCTTCGGTTGCGTTCATGGCGACCTCGAGCGCGCGCGGGTCGGCATTGCCGATATCTTCGCTGGCGAAAATCACCATGCGACGCAGGATAAAAAGTGGGTCTTCTCCGCCTTCGAGCATGCGCACCATGTAGTAGAGCGCGGCATCCGGGTCGCTCCCCCGCATCGATTTGATGAAGGCGCTGACGACATTGTAGTGCTGTTCTCCCGCCTTATCGTACCGGATGATCTTGCGCTGGACGGCCTCTTCGATGTCGGCGCGTTCGATGGTCGTCCGTCCGGCTGCTGCCACGCTTCGAGTCGCAACCTCGAGAGTGTTCAGCGCCGTACGCGCGTCTCCCATCGCAGCTTCCAGGAGCGCGTCTCTGGCGTCTTTGCCAAGATTCAATCCGTATTCGCCAAGTCCTCTTCTCTCATCGCCGAGTGCACGGTCGACCACCTGGTTCAGGTCTTCTTCTGAGAGCTCCTCGAGGACGAGAACCTTCGAGCGCGAGAGCAGGGCCGAGTTGACCTCGAAGCTCGGATTCTCGGTGGTCGCGCCAATGAGCGTCACATCCCCGCGTTCTACGTGAGGCAAGAGGGCGTCCTGCTGCGCCTTATTGAAGCGATGGATTTCATCGACGAATAAAACCGTCGTTTGCCCGAACATTCCGGCGGCGTGTCGCTTTGCAGATTTGACGGCTTCTCGGATGTCTTTGACGCCACTGAGTACCGCCGAGAGCGTGATGAAATCGGCTCCGACTCTTTCGGCAAGGAGCCGCGCGACCGTGGTCTTTCCCGAACCGGGAGGGCCCCACAGAATCAGGGATGGCAGGCGTTCGGCAGCCAGCACATTCGCCAGAAATCGGCCTTCGCCGAGTAGGTGTCGCTGCCCGACGAATTCATCGAGCGTCTGCGGTCGCATACGCTCGGCGAGCGGGATGTTTTTCGATCGATTCAGGGTCAGTCGAGCGTCGAGGGATTCATGTGATTTCCAGAAGCGGCGGGTAGCACACGTCCAGCGGCGCGGTTATTTGCCCGCACGTCATGCTCTTCCATCAGCTCCAATCGCCTCGCGCGATTCTCTTTGTGGTTGGGAGGATTTTCGCCCAGTTCCTCGCGCACCTTCTGCTCGATATGCTGGGGGATGTCGATGAACGCAGTCTTGTATGCCCCGCAGGCGGGACATTCCATCTTGGGTTGCCCGCCGAAATACGAAAAGCCGCATGACGTGCATGTCCAGATCATGGCGTGAAGGTAGGTGTCGTACTCGCTCATCTCACTTCCTCGTCTCTGTTGCTGCGCGGCGATTGCCGCCCTTCCTAATCTCTCACGACCGCTCAGGCAATGCCAGATACTTCGTGAATCTGACGCCACTCCGACTCGTACATGGCTCGTGCTTCGTCGACCACCTGAATGTTGCGATGGTTGAAATCGAGCTCCATGGCACTTGCGATGCTCATCATTTGCAACTGCAGATAACGGAGTTCGTCGCACATCGTGCCGAGCTTCTCGAGGTCGCGTCCTCGCCGGTCTTTGCCCGCATAATGCTCTTTGTACTCGGCCATCACTTCGTTGGCGGCACCTCCGAGAGCCCCCGCGAGATCACGTGCCGATAGCTGAGAGCGACCATCGCGAATGGCCACCAGCTCGCTGCGATACATGTCGAGGTTGTTCTCGACGATCCCGATATTCTTGCGGTTGCTCTGGCTGGAGTATCCGCCCTGCGCGAGCGCCTGCATTCCCTTCTTATAGTCCTCGAGATTGGCG
>CAYFTY010000041.1:0-12400 GCA_964346045.1 uncultured Bradymonadales bacterium
AGAAGCGCTTCGGGAACGGCTGAACGAACGCCAGACGGCTCCCCCGAATCATTCAACACGCCCAAAAGCAAATCCTCACTTCCCCTATCGTAAGGAAGCTCGCCTATTGTTGATATAGTTACGATCCGCACGACTTCGCCGTCGTCTCGGGTCGCGATCCGATGCAAAAGTTCTCTGTGCGCCTCATCCGCGTACATAGAAAGACCCTTAACAGCTTCGAATCGAACCTTATCGTAGGGATCTTCAACAGCGAGAGCACGCAGCGTTGGGTCAATTTCTTCATCTCCCGAGCGTGCGTACAGCCAGAGAGCGAATGGACGAAGCTGATCGCTAAGCTTTTCCGGACTAGATACAGCTGCTCGCAAGTCCTCGACACTCCATTCGATCGCTGACTCCAACTGCCGTGCTAGGACTTTCGACCGCAGCCTACTGTTTTCATCCAGGGAGTCTAGAACACGACTCAGAATCTTATCCAACCTCTTCGATGTCATTGGTTGTCCGGGTTAAGATTTGCATTTGCACTTACAGTGTCGTTTGTAGCAACCGACGGGGACATTTTTGTTTGCGTCCTTCTTCGCTGCCTTGCAGGCGGCATCTTCGGTTTTTCCTCGTCCGCTACCTGTTACCCGCTTGGGACAATCTGCACCTGGATCAATTTGTTGGACGTTGCACTTAGCTTTGCAGCGCCACATTCCGGCTGCTTCAGTAGAAGCGCCAGCTACGCAGACGGCTCCGCATGAGCGTTGCAGCTGGATACGTCACGGGGTCCTGCAGCTCGGCAAGCGCCATCTGCCAGGGGGCCACGGCGCCCTGGATATCCTGCGGTCGTCCGACTTCGTCACGCGTGGTGACGGTGCCGTTCTTGCGCCGAAAGAGAAAAGCCCGCTTCGTCGCATTGGTCGGCCAGATCACCTCGGATTAGAACTCCGGATCGAAGTCCCACATCGACTTCCCCCTTTCGTCCTTCACGTCGGGGTTCCTGGGTGCGCAGCCAATTTCACAACGAAGCGAGAGGTCGTCGTACTCGGTCGTGAACTCGAAACGCAGACTCGTGCGAAAGGTCGAATCACCCGCGAAACTGACCGGCTCGAGTCCTCCCTCTTCCGCAAAACGCCTCAGAAATCTACCGTGTGAGGCTTCAGCAATGAGTTGCAGGGCGCGATAAAAATTGGTCTTGCCAGCGCCGTTGGCGCCCTCGACCAAAGTCATCGGGGCGAGTTGCAACCGCACCTTTTCGAGTGAACGATACCCCTCGACATCTTCCGTAGTTGTGGTGTCGATCTGTTGCTTACCAAGAGTTCACTCGCATCCGTTAACACCTTTCTCCTCGTTGGATTCGAAACGTGGTGTGGCTGCCCCCGCTCAGTGGGCCAAGACCCTCGTCTGCCAGTACGAGGACCGGAAGTCTTCAATTTTGAGTTCTTTTTCGTACATAAGCGTTCGATTAAATCGGCTTTTGTCTTCCAAATACAGTTCGCCTCGACTGGTAAATTGCTCATCGAGTCGATCGATTGAAGGGTCCTCGTCGATGGCCCTCAGAAAGCGTCGCGCGACAGCCGCAGAGCCTTCCGGAAGAGTGTCTGCATGCACCACGCGCATGTAATTGAGGAGAAACTCCCCGAGGACTATAGGGTCGGCAGTGTCGAACCAACTTTTCATATCTGCGAAAGCGTCACTCGGATCCAGTCGGCCTTCAAAAGTGGATGCCAGGTAGGCGCTGGCAACGAATGAGGACTTCTCGTGTTAGGACCACAGCAAGGGTCCAAACAGGTCGGCTGAAACTGGCGCGCCCGCTCGCCGACCTCGACCTCTTCGATTGGAATCTGCGCGCCGTTTCCCTTCTTCTTGTTGACTTTGCTCGTCTTCACCCCACGACCAGCACGGGAGGCGTTGCGGGCCTTTCTGGCGACATTGGCTGCCTTCGCTGCCCGGTTCAAACCGGCGGCTGCAGGTCCGGTCCCTCAAGGCTGGAGGATGACCGGGACAGCGACACGCGGGTCGACCTGCTGATTGATGCTCCAGTGCGCGACGAGCGAGGTGTCGGCTACCTTTTGCAGGGTGGCAAAGAAGCCGTGCGATCCCATGTAAGGGTCGCGACCGGCAAGCTCGTTGACGGTCCAGGTGCCGTCGGTAGCGCGCTCGGCGAGGTGCAGCGTGTGCAGGGTCGCGTCCTGGAAGACCATGACGACGGTGCCGTCCGCGTCGACTCTCATCGTGACATCCTCACCGATATCGGTGATCAGCCACATATCGGCCAGATCGCGCACACCCTCGATGACGGTTTCGGTGATGCCATCGGTGACGTTCTGGTAGACGACGGTCTTGGCCTGCGTATCCATATAGGCCAGATGCAATTTGTCTGACGCGTCGACAAAGCCGGTCGCGTAGGGTCCCGATGGGGTTCCTACGAATTGTGGCATCGCCCACGAATCGGTGTAACGAGTCCAGCCCGCCGACCGCTGTTCGTGGTCGTAAAAGGTCAACAATAGCCCATCGGGCGTTTCGCTGAGTTCGAGGTGCTGGCCGGTCGTCGTGAGTCGGCTTATGCGTCCCGGTGTGTATTCGATTTCGCAAGAGCCCATGTAGCAAACCTGAGCATCGCCGCAGGCATTCGGGCAGTCGTTGGTCGCCGTGACGCATTCGCCGGTCGCCTGCACGCAAGCATCGGAACGCTCGCACGAGTCACCACAGGGATGACTCGAGCGCCCCGAGAAGAGGGTCTCGGGCATGAGCTCGACGGTGGCCGCGCTCGGGTCGAGGGTCGCCGTTCGCACCTGTGAGACAAAGCTGCCGCCATCATTGAAATTATCAACGAGCCAGACCACGTGGATCTCCCCGTCATGCAGAATGGCGTCGGTCCAGAACCCGGTGCCCGGTGTGGCGTCGATTTCCTGGATCTCGACGTCCAGGCTGCCGGGTGCCCCGGTCGCGCGGGCGTACTTCATCGTCGAGTTCTCGATATCGCGATAGAACATGTGGAAGGTACCTGCGTCATCGATCACGAGCGCCGTATGAGTACCGACCTCTTCACCGTCCGACGAAATCCCTGCGCGAGGGCCGTCGAGGGCGCCTCCGATCATGCCATCGGCAGGAACTCCATCGACAAAGGTCCACGTCAACTCTTCACCCTCGAGTATACCGAGCATGAAATCCTCATAGGTCGCATTATAAGCGGTGACCGCCGTCACTCCGGCATTCGAATCGAGATCGAGATAGGGCCCGATCAGGCCCAGTTCGAGCGGAGGCAATGACACGCACTCACAGCTTCCGGCGGTGACCTCGCAGCTCGAGGGATCGCCGGTCGCTGCCATCACGACCGATGGCTCAAAGCCGGGATCGCAGACCTGGTCAGAGCAGGGATCCGGAAGCGATTGGCAGGCGTTGTCAGCCTCGCAACAATACGAGCCCTCTTCGCATGCGCCACCGCAGTAAGGCTCGCAGGTGCATGCGCCCGATTCATCGCAAACGCCGAACTCGCCGTCGCCACAACTGGCATCACAGGTCGCCTCGCAGTCAGTGACGCATTGGTTTTCGACGCAGCGCTCACTTTCGAGACAATCGCTATCTTCATCACAGCCCGGGACACAGCTCTCACCGTCGCAGTAGGTGCCTGTGGGGCATTCTTCACCGCACGGGTTTGCCGTTTCTTCGTCGTCGCAAGAGCAGCCCGAGAACGACAGAAGTGATGCAAGGAGAGCCACCTGTGCGAAACGCCAGCGGCGGCGACGTCGAAGGCCGAGAAACAGGATCACAAAGAGCAGAATCACGCCAGCATTCGCCGAAGTACCCGTACTCGAGCAACCTGCCGTCGAAGCTCGTTCGGTCGGCCCGACGGGCGCAGAAGCCTCGAGCGCCGAGCGGCGGACCATCTGCGTATGCGTGCCGACGTTTCCAACGCGATCACGAACTTCGATATCGACCCGCACCCGAGCCGGCAGATCCGATGTGAGTTCGAGGGTCGGCTCGTTGGACCAGGCGTTCCACGATGCTTCTACGCCCTCGCCGACAACGCGGAATCGGTACTCGAGCGACTCCATCGGCTCAGCCAGATCGAATGCCTCGACGACCAATCGCTCACCGTCACGGTCGACGCCGTCGATCACCGGCTTGTCCCAGTCGATCCACACATCCGTCGACACGGGAGCCGTCGTCGTTCCATCGAGACCTCGGTAACGCGCGCGAACCTCAATTCGGTGCGCCCCTGGTGCAGTCAGCACCGGATGCTCGATGCGAAGCTCCTCGCGTCGGTGATAGAGGCTCCACCACCCGTCATCGATGCGATACGAGTACTCGATCTCGAGGCCATCATCGGGCTCGGACGTCATTCTTTCGAGGCCGAGCTGCTGATCGAGTCGAACCATGTCGAGCACGACCTCGGGCCGCACGACACCACTGTCGAGAACGTTCGTATAATCCACCCGGGTATCAGCGATCCCGAAATCAGGTGCGCTGACCAACGGCATCGACGCCGCCTCGAGATTCGCATAAATCGCGATCATCGAACTCTCGTCGACGCTCGTAATATCGTCTTGAGTGAGCGCAAGTCGCAGACCGAAGAGTTCGGGCACTTCGATAGGCTGGACGAGATCCCCGGCGAGGCTCGGAAGTGCAGCACCTACAAGTGTGGGCACGAGGTCTGCGAGGACCTGGGGATCCTCCGAGGCAATCTCGGTGTCGAGGGCTCGAATATTCTGCACGGCAGTCGAGAGGTCACCGATCACAGGGACGATATTGCCCATGCCATCAGGCACGATGGCGACCGGCACCACCACATCCACCCTCAGTCGCGCGACGCGGATATTGCGATCCTGACTCCAGAGGTAAATGTGCAGATCGAGGTCCTTCCAGTCGATCGTCATCAGCGGGTCGACAATCTCGTAGGTGTCGCCACTCGGCATCACTTCGTTGTTGCCCAGAACCACGACCGGCGGCTCTTGAGGTACGATCTTCAACGATGCATTCGTGCCGCGCTCGACGATTCCATCGAGAGACGAAAGAAGGGCGAGGAAGACGCCCGAGTTGAGCTGCGAGGCAAATGAACTGTCGAGCATCAGACAGGTCGCGCCGCTTCCCCATACTGACCAGAGCGCGTGCTCGATCGCTTTTTTGTGATAGCCAGCTCCGAACATGAACGGGGTGCCGTCGGGCTTGGTATTGCCCACAATCGCTGGCGAAAGCGGGATGGTCTGGTAGTCCGGTCGAGCCGTCGGATCGACAGGGATACATCTTC
Source organism: uncultured Bradymonadales bacterium (assembly GCA_964346045.1). Taxonomy (GTDB): domain Bacteria; phylum Myxococcota_A; class Bradymonadia; order Bradymonadales; family Bradymonadaceae; genus CAYFTY01. The sequence goes on from CAYFTY010000041.1 coordinate 5,231, forward strand.
TCAGCGCGTCGGGCTGATACCCCGAGCGCAGGCCGAGCGTCAGTCCGTCATTGACCTGGGCTCGATCGGCAACCTTGAGCAATAGATCGAGAGCCGATTCGGGATGTTCTGTGAAGTCGGCCAGCGCATCCCCAAGCAAGAATCGCCCTTCGATGCCAAGCGGAGCCGGCACGCATTCACCACTTCCAAAATCACAGACATTATCTGCGGTCGTGCACGACGAGCCCGATGGACAGCCGCCCATCGGATCGCATTGCAAACATAGATTTTCGCGCGTGATGTCGTCGACGGCATCCTGCAGCGGGCCGGTAATCTGGTCGAGAATCAGGTTGCGAATGAAATTGATGCGCGACGCGAGCTCGCCGAGTGTGCACGCGAACCCCCCCGAGAGATTGAAGTCGAGTTCACTGAGATCGGGCTCCAGCTCACCCACGTCGATACGTACGTCGCCTGTCGGAGACGCCTGCTCGACCGAAAAAGTGATCGGCACAGTGGCCGAGACCCGCGCGGGCTGGTTTTCGTCGCCCTTAAGATGTGGCTCCACGTTGCAGTCGATCTCGGCGCCGAAGACCTCGACGGTGACGGGGATCGTCTCGTCGAGCCCACCGATCGCGATATCGACCGCGAGCGTGTCCGGAGGCGTCGGATTGATTTCGGCACTCTCGATTACGAGCGAGATATCGCAGCCCGGAACGCCGGTCGAGCACATCGAGCCGTCGTTGCAGACTTCGGGGCTGTCCGTTCGCGCAGACAGACAGAAATCCAGGCCATTGGGCAGCGCCGAATCGAGCAAGGTCGAGATATTCTGCTCGACAAAATCGAGACCGGTCGGGGTGACGCGAATCTGACCGCTCTGTTGCACGGTCTGCGGATAAAACTCGGGCGGATAGGGCCGCTCTTCAAAGCCTCCACATCCGCCGCATCCGTTGCCACAGCTTCCGCCCGAACATGCCCCGAATACCAGGGCGAGCACAAAGAGGACGAAACGGCGGCTGATGCCAAATCCGACCCACTCTTCGATTTTGTTTCGCTTCATGCGATTCCTCTCTCAGTCCACCTCGAGCCATTCGGGCGGATGTTCTTTGACGTAGTCGAGATAAAACTCGGCAGATTCGCCGCTCGGCAACTCGCCTTCGATGATGAGTTCTTCGACGTGATCTTTGATCTCACCGACCATCGGTCCGGGATCGATCCCGAATCCCTGCATGATATCGCGCCCAAATCCCGACGGTATCTCGGGTCTGAGCTGCGCCTGACGTTCGAGCTCGGCAATTCTGTATTCGAGCTCATCGACACGCTCGAGCGCGGCACGCCTCTTGTCTTCGAAACTCGTCGTCAAATCAGCTCGCGCAAACTCGAGCATGCTCTCGACGTACGGGTCCATATCCCTGACGAATCGCCGCACCGCCGAGTCGGTCCACTCGCCGGTGTACTGCGATACGCGACCGTGATTGGCGATGATGAACTTCACCTCGGCAGCGGTCGCATTATCAAAGGTAAATCGTCGGGCGATGGCGTCGAATAGCATCGCCGCGTGTTCCTCGTGGCGATAAAAGGTCACCACACCGTCTTTGCTCACCTGCCGCGTCCACGCCTTGCCCATATCATGCAAAAGCGCCGCCCAACGTTGCGGCACCGTCGGCGCTGACTGTTCGATCACCTGGAGGGTATGGTCCCAGACGTCCTTGTGATGAACAGGGCTCGACTCGTGCAATCCAATGATGCCGGTCACTTCGGGTAGAATAATGCCAAGGATGCGCACCTCATGCAAAAAGGTGAGGGCCGAACGCACGTATTCTCCCTTCAAGAGCTTGGACATTTCCTGCAGCCAGCGCTCGTGGCTAATTTCGAGGATATACTCGGCGCGTGCATGCGCCGCTTCGTAGAGGGCCTCGTCGACGGCAAACCCGAGACGACTCATGAACCGACCGACTCGCAAAATGCGCAGTGGGTCTTCAGCCAGAGTCTCGAGTGGATCACCGACGACCCGCAGAATTCCGTTCTCGAGATCTTGCAGCCCTCTATACGGATCGACGAAATTGCCGTCGGCGTCGAGCGCCATGGAATTGATCGAAAAGTCACGACGCCCCAGATCTTGTTCGATGGTATCGCCAAATTCGACCACCGGATGCCGAGAGCCGCGGCGATAGTATTCCTCAGAACGATAGGTCGTCACCTGGACGTCTTTGGGGAACCCTTCGGATTCAGGCCCCTGTAAGACGCAGCCGACGGTGCCGAACTCGAACCCCATATCGTAGGTGTTGAATCCCCCATCTTTCAGAATTGCCAGTGATTCTTCAGGCCGAGCGTTGGTACAGAAGTCCAGATCGTCGAGGTCGACGTAGGTTGCGCCGAGTGCGATATCACGCACCGCACCCCCGACGAGATATAGCTCCTTACCCGCTTCGGCAAAAACCTCGAAGAGTCGCTTCATTACTGCTCCTGCTTGCTGCGAGGCATCTGCATACCATAAACGCGGCCCTGCGTGCGAGGCATCGGTGGAACTTCTTGGCATCTTGTAGGACACTCGCGGCCAAACGAGGAGAGGCAGCAGACCCATGAAGAATTTTTCGACGCATTTCTGGACTCGATTCACCGGCGATACACTCAAAAAGCGAATTGCCTTCGTCGAACCTTCAGACGAGGGAGTCGAGGTCACGACCTTCTGGGAGTGGACCCGTCGCATTCAGAAGCTAGCCATCGCGCTCCTCGAAGAGGGATTCGAGCCAGGAACGCGAATGGGGCTCATCGCGCGTACGTCGCGAGACTGGTACGACCTAGCATTCGCGACGTGGATGGCCGGGGGATGCGTCGTGCCCCTTGTGCCCGGACGCACGCGTGCAGAGACCCTTCGATGCCTCGCTCGAAGCGGCACCGAATGGATTGCTGTCGACCATGAAAGCGCGCTGGTCGAGCTTCGTGGACAGGGCGGGAAGCTTCCCGACCACTTGAAATGGATCTCGCTCGACCCGCTCTCGTCCAAGCACCGCGACAATGTCTTCGACCTCGATGCTCTCGACGAGGTCGGCCGATACCGAGCCCAGCGCGGGGCCGTCAAAGAGCTGGCCAAGGTCGCTTTCGAGATCGAGCCGTCATCAGCGGCCTTGATCCTCTTCGACCCCGAGTCGTCAGACGACCCACACGGTGCCTTTTATTCGAGCGGACGTCTCGCAGTGATGCTCGAGTATCTCGGCGGCGACCTCTTCGCAGACGAGGCCGAAGAGACTCTCGCCGTGCTTTTGAACAACGGCTGGTTTCACGCCTTTCTCGTCTCGGTTGCCACGCTGCTGAGAGGACAGAGACTTGCGGTTGCCGATGGACTTCGCGAGCTAAGCGAGCAACTCGACCGCCTCTCGCCAACCACCCTTCTATGCGGCCCGGCATTCATCGAGGCACATACCGCCGAATGGCGAGAACGAATCGAACATGCGCCTGACTTTCTGACCGAAGAAGATGGCAACTTCGGCTTCAAAAACGCACTCTCACGGATTGGCGAAAAAGCCGCGCAGCGGGTGCTCTACGACCCGATCCGCAGCGATATGGGCGGCGCACTGGAGCGCATCTATCTGGTGGGCGGCCGCGCCCCCGAAGAGGTACTCGATATCCTCGAAAACGCGCGAATGCCCGCGCTCGGACTCTGGGGTCTTCCCGAAGCGGGCGTGTCCCACGTCGAGCGACCCGGCGCCCGACGGCGTGGCTCGGTCGGCCGACCCATCGAAGGATACGTGTGCAAGATCGACGGGGCCAAAGCCGAGGCCAGCGGCGAGATCTTGCTGCGCTCGGATACGCTATTCGAAGGCTATTGGGATGAAAGAGGCCCGCGCGAAATCGTCGACGGATACTTGCACTCAGGCATCGAGGGGCATCTAAAGTCGGGTTTTCTCTTCGTCGAATGACCCTGCACCCGCCCGCGCCACGATACGAATGATGTCGTTTGCGCGCGTCTCGAGCCCAAGCGCTCGATATTGGCCGACAGCCCAGGCCGCGAACCTCCGCGTAAGTGCATCTGCTCGATTTTCGATGGCAATTTCGACGCCGCGTTCGCAACTCCAAGCAATGTCGCGATGAGCAACACCGTGCTCCTCACCAAACGAATTCAGGAGATCGAGGCGCTTCGTAGCTTCGCCGAAATCTCCCCATGCAAGCTCCATGGTCGCCTGTGCTGCGTACACGAGCCCTAATTTCCCTTGCATTCCGGCGTCGCCATACCCCACGTGAAGATCAGCCAGATAGCCGCGAGCCTCTCCAAATCGACGCGCACCAATCGCCACGAGGCCGCGATTGAAATCGTCGATCAACGTGAAGCGGTGCCCGGTCAACGATCGCCACCATGCTGCAGCTTCGACGTATTGATGCGCCGCTTCCCAGCGTCCTTCAAAGCGCGCGATCTCGGCGAGGTTGTTGATCACTACCGGCAGAAGCGAGAGGTCTTTCGTAGAGCGAATCAAATCGAGCGCCTGCTGCGTTTTTTCGCGCGCCAGCTCGAGTTCGTCTTTCGCGATATGAGCGATAGCCGCGAACGTGGCGGGCTCGGCCGCCAGTTGGCCCGATGCTTTCAAGAAGTGCTGATCCGCCAGATCGTAAGAAGCAAGCGCCTTGTCGTAGCGAGATTCTACGAAATGAGTCCACCCGAGGTTGAGGTGAATCCGGCCCAGCGACTGCCAGTCCTCGAGCGATTCGGCGACATCCGTCGCCTTGCCGAAGTAATCCGTCGCGCCTTCGCGATCACCTCGATCGAGCGCTTCGCGTCCGAGGATTCGAAGGGCCTCGATTTGCTCGTGGGACTCGCCGAGTTGCCGAGCCCGACGTTCGCAATCCAGAGCCATCTGGCGCGCGATCTCAGAGTCGCCATGACTCAGGCGGGTTGCTGCCTCGAGCAGCGATTGCTTCACGGTCTCGGCTTCAGACTCCTCGAGCATCTCCACGAGGGTCTTGCGAAGCTTCAGACATCCATCGGCGAGCTCGGGCATCCCCCGGCATGCAACGCGAGCAACGTCGGCCAGCTCATCGAGAGCCAACTCGGGTTTACCGGCCTGGAGAGCATGCCAGCCCCGCCGCATCGTGTGGTTATATGCAACATTCGCTGGTGCCGGGCATGGGCCCATCGACTTTGCACAAATCGCATTTTGATCTTTCCAGCGACCACCCTCCAGACTGCGCCGACGCAGAGCCTCGAGGATCGCGTAGTGGGAAAATCTCCACGATTCCCCTTCGATCTTGACCAGGCCCGCGTCTGAAAAACGTTGAATTTCTTCGGGCTCGAGCTCGATGCCGGCCTGCTCGAGGGCGGCCCATAGCTCGCGAGCGGAGGGGGCGAGGCCGAGGATGGCCGCGATCTCGAGCGCCTGTATGGCCGACTCGGACGAAAGGGTCTCGAGTCGCAAGTCGATCAGCTCATCGAGCCTCTCGGGCAGTTCGAATCCCGGGCGCAGGGCATATCCATCTCTCGTCGCGACGACGGCGTCGCGTTCGACCACTTCGGTCAAGAGCAGCTTCGACCAGGAGGCATCGGGCGCGGTGATCGCTGCCACCTTCGAGGCGAGTTGATCCGTCATGCGCAGCATCAGGTCGATGCGCTCTCGATGATCTTGCTCTGTCGGCGTGTGCAAATGGATGCGATGCGAACGGTGCTCATCGATGAGCGTCTCGACCGCCTTCATCTCGAGAGAGTCGGGATCGACGACCTCCTGATTCACGACCGCCACGAAAAGAAGCGGAATGTGTGAGAATGAGCGCTGCATCAGGCTGATGAAATGCAATGCATCGAGGCCCCATTGGATATTCTCGATCATCACGAGAACCGGTCGCTCGCGACACATCCGCACGAGAAACCGGGCCAGGACACGATGCCTCTCCAGATCCGAAGGTGGCCCACCCTCACCGGGTGCGATCTCGCTAGCCAGCACGCGCAGGTCACTGTCTTCCCGCGAGTCGTCGCTCCAGCCCAGACGCTGCGCCAGGTGCTCGCACAGAGCGCCAGTACTCAGACCCGCGGCCGAGAAATGCTCCATCAACGCCCCGGTGAATCCATCGGTCGGCCCGCGCTCACGCGTGTGATTCAGACGCAAGACCCAGGCCGCTCCCGACTCCGAGACTTGATCACTGAACCACTCCGACATTTCTTCGGCCTCTGAGGCCAGATCGCTCTCGAGCCACGCAGTTCGTAGCCCCTCGCCTTGCGTGACCGAGGTGAGTTCGTGCCAGAGTTGATCGCGGGCTTCTGCGTGTCCCACGAAGGGCAGCGGGCGCAGCGCAAAGAGACCGAGGCCGATCGAGGTGCCGACATGGCGATCCCCGACATCGGTCCATTCTTCGGGAAGTCCCGGGGGATCGTAAACCAGAATTTCAGGAACGTGGATGGATGGTGACGAGTCGACCAGAATGGGCGGCGCCTCGAGTATCGTCTGGGCCTCTTCGACCTCGCTACGATCGACCTGACGAAATTCGCCCGACTGCCGGCTCAACTCAGCGTCTTCCAGCGCGACTTCGAGGCCGTGAAGAGCATCCGCAGCCATGGAATAACGCCCGTGAATCGACCGACTCAACATGCGACGAGTCCATTGTTCGAGGGCCGATGGCACATCGAAAAGCGGCTCAAATGACCCCGGGTCGTTCTCGGTCTTGAGTCTGGAGAGCTCGGCCAGGCCATCTCCCTCGTGCGGATAACGACCTGTCAATAGTTCCCACGCGACGACACCGAGCGCGTAGACATCGGTCCAGGGCCCGCAGAGGCGCAGATTTCCCGAAACCTGCTCGGGCGCCATATAAAGTGGGGTTCCTTGAAGTCCATCGAACTGCGAACTATCCCGCAGCGGCAGTGCGACACCGAAATCCGAGAGCTTGTACCGCAGAGGAGTGCCCTCGAAAACAAGGATGTTCTCGGGCTTGATGTCACGATGCAAAATTCCCCGGGCATGCGCGTACATCAGAGCCTGCAGCATCGAACGCATCACCTCAGAAAACTCATCGACTCCTGCAAGGGGCAGGCGTTCTGCAAGATTCCCATCGGCCAGCTCCAACGCCAGGTAAGGACGCGGATGCGGTTCGTCGGTATCACCAGAATCGTAAAGTTCGACGATCTGAGGGTGTCGCAGTCGGGCATGTGCGCGGGCCTCGGCCATGAACTGTATGCGCCGAGCGACATCGCGAGCATACTCTTCGGTGAGTAAC
>CAYFTY010000042.1:0-12201 GCA_964346045.1 uncultured Bradymonadales bacterium
CTACGCCCGCTGCTTCGTCTTCACCATCGTCGAAGCCACCTGCGAAACCGCCGGCCTCTTCATCGGCACCATCGTCGGCAGGCTCCTCGGCTTCGTCGAAATCTCCTCCAAACCCTGCAGCTGTATCAGACGGCGCTGTATCGGACGGCATCTCGTCTTCCGCAGACTCCGATGCGTCGTCGAATCCACCGCCGAACCCGGCGGCATCATCTTCGCCGTCGGCTTCGTCGCCAAAGCCGCCTCCGAATCCCGCTGTTTCATCGGCCGAGTCATCAAAGCCTCCACCGAAGCCTTCGGTCTGGTCGTCGAAGCCACCGCCAAAGCCGTCCTCGTCGCCCTCTTCTTCTGGCGCTTGAGAGTCTTCGGGTGGCTCCTCGGGCACGACCGCCGGAGCTTCGACATCTTCGTCCGGCGTCAGAATATTCGCCTGAATCGGAACGAGAGCGTTGCGATAGAATACGTTGTAAACGGCCAAGACCAGCATGACCGTTACAGCAATAGTGAGGAGTCGACCCTCGGTACGAGTGATCGCCTCTTCGAAACGCAGCAGTGACTTCAACATCGCTTATTTCTTACGGAAAGCCTTCAAGTGGCCGAGCATCTCGTCAACGAGTGCCTTCGAGAAAAGATTGCCCTGGAGCGATTCGCGGGTCTTTTTGGCCATCGTGAACCATGCTCCCATATTTTCGGGCTTGATCATCTTGATGCCATTTTTCTTGATGGTCGAAATAGCCTGCTTGTTGTCGCTACGGATCGATTTCAGCAGCGTCTTGCCGTTCTTGCTGGCAATCTCGCGGATGGTCTTCTGATGCTTCTCCGGAAGCTTCTCCCAACTCTTTTTCGAGATGACGAGACCACCGACGGTCATCGCAAGCTTCAGATTGGTCACGTATTTGGCCTGCGAGTGCCACTGTAGCGCTACGGCACCGTAGGGCGAATTCGCATATGCATCGATGACTCCAGTCTGCAGGCTGGGCATCACATCGGGAACGCCGAGGAGAGTGCCATTGACGCCCGAGACCTTCATCACTTCTTTCGAAATCGGGTCAGCCTCCCAGACCCACATCTTGGTCTTGCGGATATCGTCTGGGGTCTGAACGGGGGTGTTGGTGAAGATGTAGTTGAACCCCACGTCACCCCAGTGCAAGAGGATGAATCCCTTTTCTTCGAGCAAACCCGTGAGTGTATCGGACATCTTGTCGCGTACGTAGTCGAGCTCCTTGTAGTTCTTGAAGGTCAGCGGCAGCTGCAGCACCAGCACCTCAGGAGCGATATCGCCCAGGCCAACGCTCGTGACGGCACCGCCGTCGAGCTGCCCGGTACGCATCTTTCGAACCATGGCTGACTCGTCACCCATGACACCGCCCGGGTAGATCTTCATGGCAACTTGGCCACCGGTGGCCTTGCGAATCTCGCGATTCGTCCGTTCAAAGGATTTCGCCCAGGTGGAACCCTTGGGCGCCAGACTCGCAATCTTTATGATATGCTTGGGCTTTTGAGCCTCGGCTTCGGGGGCGAATAGCCCGATACCTACAAGGCTCAAACAGAGCGTCATCCAAATCTTTTTCACGTGATACATAACTTCTCCTGTCGACGGTTCACTCGTAGATGAGCTCGTCGATGTTTTCGAGCCAGAAACGCGCACGTTTCTGAGCGATGGTATTATTCAATCGTCGATCGGGCACTGTGTCGAGGTTTGCGGTTTCGACACGATGCATCATCTCGACGAAAAGCTCTCGATTCTGCGTCTGGGTGGCATAGTAGCGCGCATAGAGATAGGGAATCATCAGATTCTTGGTTCCATTTTTCTCCATCGCGATTTCGAAATGTTTCAGTGCCTGCTCGGGGTCACCTCCGAACATCGGCGGCCGACTCGCGTAGAGAACGCCGAAAAAGAAGTGCACGCCCCCATCGAAGTAGTCGTCATTGAGCTCTTCGACGCGCGACATGATCTTTTCGACGACTCCGAGGCGCGCAACCATATCGGAATCATCTTGCTTGAGATTGATTGCCGACGCCCAGCCGTAGCCCACCCAGAACAATCCTGGGACGTCCTCAGCCTCGAGTTTCTTCAGTTCGGACTGGAGTTTGTCTTCATTGCCCTCACGTGCAGCCTTTTCGAATGCGGGCTTGTCGAGGAGCTGAAAACCAAATTCACGGGAGCGCAGATAATGCAGCACTGCACGATCGGTGAGCTCTTGAATTTCGGATTCGGGTGCGAGTTCGATCTGAGCGCGCTCGAGGTCTCCCTCGATGAACCCGAAGGCGTAGGAGTAATAGCCCCTGGCCAGAAGCTCGAGAATTTTCTCGTTCTCGGGCGCTGACACGAGGAAGGTCTCGAGCGTCTTGAGGCTGGCTGGAATCGCCTGCTCGGCAAAGACGGGATCGGGTTCTCGCTCCATCGCGATCGAACCCGTGTAAAGCACATCTGCCGTCTGGCTCACGGCCATCTTTTGAAGACTGCATCCGCTGAAAAGTATCACGAATGCGAGGAACAAAAGATTTGACGTGCCTCGCCGCACGAAGCCCTGAAGCTCTGGATACATCGAGTCTCCGTTGCTCAAAATTCTAAAAAACCGTTGAGAGCGTGGAGTATCGCACCGCGCTGCCGGAGAGTGCAAGGCCAAGTCTTGTCGCATCGCGACCCCGCGTGCTATCGCGGCGATGTTCCAACCTCGGAGGTTGCATGTCTGAAATCACGATCGTCGATCACCCACTCGTCCAGCACAAGCTGACTTTGATGCGACAAAAAGATCGCAGCACAGCTGGCTTTCGCCGGTTGCTCGAAGAAATTGCGTATCTTCTCGCGTACGAGGTGACGCGGGACATGCCGCTGACCTATGAAACCATCGACACGCCATTGGCCGAGATGGACGCGCCTGTCCTGGACGGCAAAAAGGTGGTGCTGGTATCGATTCTGAGGGCCGGCAACGGACTGTTGGAAGGAATCCTCAATCTCATACCATCGGCGCGCGTCGGCCACGTCGGACTTTATCGCGACCCCGATACGCTGGAAGCCGTCGAGTACTATTTCAAAATGCCCGAAAACATGAACGATCGCGACGCGATCGTGGTCGACCCGATGCTCGCTACAGGACACTCGGCGGCAGCCGCCGTATCGCGCCTCAAGGAGACCAATCCGCGCAGCATCAAATTTCTCTGCCTGCTCGCGGCCCCCGAAGGCGTGGCGCATTTCGAAAAGAGCCATCCCGACGTTGATATCTACACGGCCGCGATCGACAAAAAGCTCAACGAGCAAGGCTATATCGTGCCTGGGCTCGGCGACGCAGGCGACCGGATGTACGGCACCAAATAGAGCCTATTCAACGACGGCGAGGAAGTGTTCGAGCTGCATCGAGACCAGGCGGTCTCCGAGCTCGCCACTGCCGGGCTCGCCGAAGAGCAGCGTGAGGTTTCCGACGGCCTGCAGATATTCCGGGGCTTCGAGCACATCCCCGATACGATGCAGCACTTCTCCATTCTCGAGTGACCGAAATTCGATGCAATCGGTGACCGTCATGAGCGAGTCGCGCACGACCGTCATGTCGAGATTGCGGAATAGCAGTTGATTCTCGCCTTCGGGATCGCTTCGCCAGCGAAGCGCACCATCCGAGAGGCGAAAGCACGTGATTTCGGCGCGGTCGGTGCGCACGATCGCATGCGGCTCGCCGTCGAAATCGACGTTCACGAGGGCTGTCGGCCGATCGAGTCCTGCACTTCTCAGGTCCAACGACCAATCGGGACCTGGCTCGTACGCTTCGAGATTCAAACCGACGAGTTGCACCTGCCCATGCCGCTCGATCGGCAAGATCAACCAGTCGTCGATGAAGTTGGGCTGACCGGCGAGCCAGCCCTCGATACGCACCTGCCAGGCCGTTCGACCCGTGTAGGGATGAAAGGCCTGCACGGTCATCTGCCGGGTCATCGGGTCGTGACTGAAGGTGTAGATCCGCCCCTGATGGGCATGCGGGCCCGAGTCGGCCACTCCCCCTAAACGTACCTTCCAGAGCACCCTGCCTGTCAGACTGTCGAGCGTCTCGAGAAAGCCAGGACTCGAGAGCGTGCAGACAAGCGGGCCTTCGAATTCGACGCCGGTCAGATAGCCGTGCCCGGCCCCATGCGTCCAGCGATTCGCTCGGGTATTCGGGTCGAAACCCGTGATTTGACCATGGAAATCAGCAACGACCGTGAGGTCGGAGTCAGGGTAGTGAGCCGAGTCGAGAAGGAGTGTACCAAGCTGCGTCGCGTCGACGCGCCCTCGATCCTCGCCGGTACGAAGATCGACGAGATGAAGCTCGGCGCGTTCATTGGCAAGCAACGCCTTGCGGCCCGAGAGTGTGTAGCTCGAAAGGCTCGCCCCACCCTTTTCGCTCGCACGCCAGAGTTCCTCGCCCGATTGCGCATCGATCGCGATCAACCGTTCGGTCGTTGGCACGAGAATCGTGTCTTCGGCGCGCGTCATCGCCGCGAAGTGAATTCGAGGCGTTCGGAAAACCCATTTCTGGGTCGGGTAAAGGGCCCGTACCGACTCCATCGGCCACCCGAACGTCGCCTCTTCTTGGGTCCGCTCCAGCGGCCGCACGTGGGCATGTTCTTCGAGATAAATCTCGGGGCGCTCGAGGTATTGATTGGTCTCAGAGAGATCTTCGAACCAGGCCCGCAGATCGTCGACATCATTCTTCAGGTCGACGAACCGCTGATTCAACTGCAGCCGCCCGTTGATACCAAGGACGTCGTTCACCATCAGCTCGGCGAGCGAAAGAAGCATGTCGAGACATTCGTTTGCGCCTGACTCGAATTCGATGCCGGCGAGGGTGGTACGCCAGGTCGGGCCATCGGCCTCGACCCTGAATTCGAGGTGATGCAGCTCAGAGGCGCACTCGAAGATGTCTCGATTCGACTCCAGCAAATTCAATAACTCTCGCACACGCCGCATCATCGCCTGGAGTCCAAGAAGCGGGTAATCGTCGACGAGCGTGCTGATCTCGGTCCGAAACTCACAGGTGAGCGTTCCACGCACCGTCAGCGCGTGAAGATCGAAGACATGTTCTCCCTGGTACTCGACGGCAGCCCCGAGGTCTTCGAGGGCGTAGGTGATGGTGAAACCTCGGCGCGAAGCCGCACTGCCGGCGAGGGCTCGGACCTCGGGCTTATTGCGGCGGGGCAGGCTCCATCCTTTGAGTCTTCGCAGTCCAGACAGGTCAGCGCTAAACGAGCGAACAAAAGCATCACTCGAAAAGCGCTCGTCGATGCGCAGCAAAACTGCCAGAAGATCTTCGGCGGTATGACTCAGCTTTTGGACGAAGCTCTCGGCATCGACAGGAGTATCGAGCGCGATCACCTGACGGTGGCGATCTACACTGTAAAGCGTGATGAGTAGCCGATCGGCGTCCGGTACGAGCACGAGTTCGAAAGGCTCGGTCGGGAATTCGATGATCGCCTTGTTCAGGCGACCCTCGATGAGGTCCACCATGGATTCGACGAGCTGAGCGACGAGCGCAAAAATGGACTCTTCGTCGATGCATGCCGTGAGGTTTCGGCCGTCGACGACGAGATCGAAGATATCGCGAATTTCGACGAGATTGAGGGGAGCGTCCGCGGGACGAAAAGGTCGCAGCTCACTCAGGTAGCGGACATCGTCTTGCCAATCTTGCCCCACGACGATCTCCAATCGTGCCATATCAGGAGCTACCTTTGACCGCGGCCTTCCCCGCCGCCGTCAATTCACGCCACAGAACCCTACCGACCTTGAAGAAGTGACCGAAATTCTCTTTCTGAGAGCGGTTGATATAAATCCGGCCGACTCCACGCAAATCGATGGCCCTGGTGATCGGCGCGTCTGAAAGCTCGTCGAGCTCGACCAGATAGAGCTTGTTATACACCTCGTTCGTCAACACCACATTGACGTGCTCGGAGCTTGCCGGACGCGCAAAACCTGGTTGGAGTGGCTCTTCGGCGTCTGGTTCGACAGGGGTCTTTTGTCGGGCAGCACGTTTCTGCACCGAGGCGCGAAATCTCTCCATCAGGATGGGCCGCAGAGCGTCGTATGCCTCTTCGACGTAAGCGGGTTCGCCGCTGAGTTCGAGATCTAGATCGACCGCTCTGATCTTCAACTTATTGCGCTTTTCCAAAGCATCATCCGGGGAAAGACTCCGTGTGCGAGTATACGGAGAAGCGCGAGCACTCATCAAGGTGGATGAGAGTAACCCATCGTCTGGGAGAACAGAGCGACGAACGAAGATCGTCAAAAAACAGAACCAATAAAAATCAAAACACATATAAGTCATAGGCTTATCAGGATCAGGCACTTTTTTTTCAAATTTTTTCGCAACGAGAGGCAGTTGCGGCCGAAAACCTTAGTGAAGGCAGTACGAACGACAGGAGAATACGATGCCCAAAATCAACGGCCCCGGAAATTCACAGCCGACGACACTCGGAGACGTAACCCAGAAGAAAGAGTCGGGTTCCTCGTTTGGCGATGCGCTCAAGAATGCGGCGACTGGAACCCTCGATACAGTTTCGCAGGCCAGCAAACTGGTGCCCGGAGGCGGCTTGATCGGGGCGGCAGCCGACGGACTCAAAGCGTTGCTCGGCGGTGACTCGGGAGGCACCGGTGGTCCGCAGGATCAGCTCGATAAAATGTGGGCGATGCAGCGCGAGTCGCAGATGTTCAACATGCAATATCTGCAGCTCCAAACCGAGATTCAGAATGACAATCGCGCGTTCTCGACGATGTCGAACCTGATGAAGGTACGTCACGACACCGCGAAATCCGCCATTAACAACATGCACGTCTAAGAGGAAGAGGATGAGACATGGAAACTCAAAACGAAGGCAGCCAGGACCCTTTTGAAGGCACTTCGGCGCAGACAGAGCTCAAGCGCGCGTACCTATTAGTCGAGTTCGAAGAATGGGAGCACGCGCTCGCCGCTTGTGACCGGGCCGCTGAACGCGCGCCCGACCACCCGATGCCGATGGCACTCAAGGGTTCGATTCTCGCGGCGGCAGGAGAATTCAAAGACGCAATCAAGACATTGCGGCGCACTTCACGGGCGCATTCCGACCATGCACTGACGCAACTCTTTCTGGCCGAGGCCCTTTTTCTCGATGGTAAAATACCAGCGGGCAAACGAGCTCTCGATTCGGCGCGTGGTACTTCGGATTTCGACGAACATCGCGAAATGGCTGATCTGCTTTCGCAGACCTTTGTCGATACAGTTGGTCAAAACCAGTGAGTGACGTAAGGTAGGAGTAGCGACCGTGCTCGGTTCAGTAGGAAATACGGGTATGAAGATTGATCCTCGAGGTATGGGGGATGATCTCTTTTCACGGATGCAGGAGGCCGCGCAAGACGCGCGAATTTCTGGAACCGATGCCAAATTTGCCGTGGAAACCAGGGCAACCGAGGCGAACGAAGTCTCGGGCGTATCGCCTGCTGAAACCGTCGAGCCCGCTGAACCCAAGGCTGTCGAACTCGACGGCCGACTCAAAGCAACGGCAGCACGAGCTCTGGATGGTTCGGCCGAGAGCGCCGAAGAGGTACGAGGCGAAGTCGTCGAAATCATCGTCGACGACAAATTCGGCGAAACTCTGAGCGCACGGGAGAAACGAACGTTGACGAAAAACCTGAAAACAGCGCTCGTCGACGACCCCGCGTTTAAACGGGAGGTCGACTCGATGCTGCTGCTGGCTGCCCGAGAGATAGGAAGAAGCCGTGGGTAATACTGCATCGTTTCCGATCGCCCCGTGTCCTGCGTGCGACAGGCACGTCTTACTCGAAGCCGCCATCCTTGAGGGCGATCTCATCCACATCTGCTTTCACTGCGGCGCCCCGACCGACCGCGAAACGATCGAATGGGTCAGTGAGGATGCGATCAACCGGTCTGGATACATCACCGAAGGGTGGCAAGATCCACATGGTGAACGCGGCTGCCGGGGCGGTGCATGTGGGGTGCAACAACCCGACGCGTGACTTTCGAGCACGACTCATCAAAAATATGGCGTGAGATCCTACATTCACGTTATGGTGGCTTGTAGGTGTGCAGCTTTTGACCCTTCACCGGGTCGTTCTTTCCAGGGCCGATGAAAATCGGACGCGAGGAGGACTGAATGTTCTACGAGGTTTTCATTCCCTCGACCGAATCCGAAGGTTTCGACGTGACCATGACGGTCGAAGCCGATAACTGGATGCAGGCGCTCAAGGCCGGCCTCGCCAGAACCGGCGAAGGCGAGGACGCCATCCGAAATGTGATGTGCGATATCAAAGACGACAATTCCATCCACGTCACGGATGCAACGAGTCGCCGTGTCTTCGTGCTCAAAGAAATGGGGGATGAAGGCGAAGAGAGCGCTCCTCAACAGGCGAACGAAGAGCAATTTGCGACCGTCAAGATGGACGCGCCGGACTTTGCGAAGCCGGCCGCCAAGCCCCAGATGCCGCACTCTAATCCCGCACCGATGGATGACCCTGGCGAACGAGTGCCAACCCGCCCTGGTATTCAACAAGAGGTCCAGGCCGACGCAGACGCGCAGGCTCGACAACAAGAAGAGCAACGCAAGCAGGAAGAAGAACGGCGCAGGCAAGAGGCCCAGCGGGCCGAACAAGAACGCCAACGACGTGAAGAAGAACAACGGCAACAGCAAGAGGAGCAACGTCGGGAAGAGGAAAAGCGCAGACAGGAAGAAGAGCGACGCAGACAAGAAGAGAAAAGAGCTGCCGAAGAAGCGGCTCGGAAAGCGGCCGAAGAAGAAGCGGCCCGCGCCAGAGCTGCGGCTGCGCGGGAGGCTGCAAATAGCCAACCCGACGTGGCTCCGCCCACGCAGGGGCTCGACGAGGTTTCGGTGGCCGAACAACGCGCCAAAGACTCCGAAGAAGCCTTTCAGCGAATCGGATCATCGACCTACGAGAGCCTTCGCAAGGACTCCGGTGAGGTCAAGGTCGTGCGTGAGGAACGAATCCCCACCGGCCAGAGAAAGGCCGTGGAGATCGGACGCACCGACGAGCAGGTCTCAGACAATATCCTCGAAGAGGTCTTCCTCGAGATCAATCGCATCCACGAAGGCGAGATGTCGATGGAAGAGGTCGTGAATTACGTCATGGACATGGCGATGGATAAGATCCGCGCCGAGGCAGGCAGCATCATGTTTGCCGACGTGAATGGTCAGGAACTCTATTTCGCGACCGCGCGCGGCCCAAAGGCGAGCGAAGTGATGAATTTCCGGGTTCCCATGGGGACCGGAGTGGTCGGGTTCTGCGCTCGCGAGGGAGTATCGGTGGCGATCAGCGATGCAGAGAACGACCCCCGCTTTTATAAGGACATCTCGGAAGCGCTCGGATACGAAACCAGGAGCCTCTGTTGCGCACCCGTTCAGTACGAAGGTCGTGTGTACGGTGCAATCGAGCTAATGAACAAAGACACGCAACACTTTTCGAGCACCGAAGTGAACGTCCTGACGTACATCGGTCGGCAGCTCGCGAAATATGTACACGACCTCATCATGGCTCGAGAGAAACTCGAATGATGTCGTTCAGGCACGCTCACGTCATCGACTCAACCTCGTAAAGCGATGACATCGCCTTGGAGCCCGCCCTGACGAATGTTAGGATGCGGAGATTCCAGTGCCCGTCGTTTCAGGAACTCCAACGCATGGGTTCGCCCAAGTCGGAAAAGCTGGTGGGACAAGTCTTCGCGAATCGCTATCGCATCATTGGTGCGCTTGGCAGCGGAACGATGGGGACGGTGTATCGTGCCGAGCACGTTCACATGAAGAAGGCAGTGGCCGTCAAAGTACTGCACGCGAGCCACGTCAAAGACTCGGAAGTCGTCGAGCGTTTTCAACGAGAAGCGCAAGCTGCTGCCAATATCGACCATCCGAATATCTGCGCGGCCACCGATTTTGGGAAGCAGGATGACCAGACCTACTACCTGGTCATGGAGTACCTGGACGGTCGGTCGCTGCATGACGCGATCAAAGATGGAGAGAACTTCTCGCAGTTGCGCGCGATTCACCTGATGAAACAGGTGTGCAGCGGACTGATGAGAGCTCACGAGTTGGGCGTCGTCCACCGCGATCTCAAACCCGAGAACATTCTACTCGTCGAACGAGAAGGCGATCGCGATTTCGTGAAGATTACGGATTTTGGCGTCGCGCAGGTTCGACTTTTCAAAGACGCTGCCAGACTCACGCAGGCGGGCGTGGTTTACGGATCGCCCCTCTACATGTCGCCCGAACAAGCAGGCGGCAAGGAAGTGGATCACCGGGCCGATCTCTACTCGGTCGGGATCATGCTTTACGAGCTTCTCACCGGGAAGCTTCCATTTTACGCGAAGAGCCTGACGGTCGTCCTGAATATGCATCTTCAGGACCCTCCTCCGCCCTTTCGGGAAGCGAATCCGTATCAACAGATCGATCCCGAGCTCGAAGAGATCGTGATGCGTCTGCTGGCGAAACGACGGGATGAACGATTCCAAACGGCTGAAGCTCTTCTGGACGCGCTCACCGACGTCGAAGAACGTCTGAAGAACCCGAGACGAAAGCGCGGCAAATCCGATGGCGAGGGAGGCGGTCTCTTCAAGGCCCTGCTTGTGAGTCTCACGATCATCCTCGCCGGCATTCTCGTCGTCGTCGGTGCATGGTCGCTCGTCGACCTCGATGGTCCTCAGGGACCAGACGCGAATTCTGACGAAACCGCAATTCAAGAAGCCGAAGGCGAGGCGCTCGCTGCCAAACGTGCGGAGTATGCAAAGAATCCGGATGTCGAGCGCGCGCTCACAAAGATGAACGAGTCACCCGAGGACGGAATCAAAAGTCTCTCTGCAGTCGCGGCACGCGATTCACAAAATCCGCACGCCCACTTCTTGCTCGGACACGCCCATGTCGACCAGGGCGAATGGGCAAAAGGGTTTGCAGCCTACGAAAAGGCGATCGAGCTCGAACCGAATTACGCCAGGGATCGCGAACTCCTCGATGATGTGATGCGGCGCTTCGAGTCCTCTCGAGATGACGAGTCCGAGCAAGCTGAAGTCTTCATCAAGAAGCGGCTGAAGAACGCCGCAACAGCCCGGCTCGCAGCGCTCGCTGAATTTCATAAGGTTCGCAAGATTCGCAAGCGGGCTTTCGAATTACTTCGAGAGAGCGGCGAATTCGCAAAACTCGACCAGTGGAATCAATACACGATTGAGCTCAGACACGCCGTGGGTTGCGAGACCAACCGCGACTGGGTCATCAAGATCGGCGAGTTGAGCGACCCCCGAGGCCTCGCCGCGCTGCAGCGATTCAGCGCCAAGCCCAAAGATCGTTGTGATGGTCAGGACTGCTGGGGATGCCTTCGCGAGGATCTGCGAAAGTCGATCGCGACTCTCAAAGCACGTCAGAACGTCCCGGCGATGCAATCAGATTGAATCGTCGACATCGACGAATCGAAAGGTCTTTCCCTCGTAGTTGCGAAACACCAACAGCTCGCCCTTTGGATGCGGCTGTCTCTCGACCAGATAATCGGGCGTGAGCTCGATCTTTCCACCCCCGCCCGGAAGATCGACGACGAAATGGGGAACCCCCATTCCTCCGATGCGTCCGCGCAGATGGTCCATGATCTCGAGCCCCTTGCGAAGGGGCGTTCGAAAATGGGTGATCCCGTCGACCATGTCGCATTGCAGCATATAATAGGGCCGACAGCCGACCTCGAGTAATTTTCGATTCAGCGCCATCACGGCTTCGGGCGAGTCGTTCACGCCCTTCAAAAGC
Organism: uncultured Bradymonadales bacterium; assembly: GCA_964346045.1. GTDB lineage: Bacteria > Myxococcota_A > Bradymonadia > Bradymonadales > Bradymonadaceae > CAYFTY01. The sequence goes on from CAYFTY010000042.1 coordinate 11,746, forward strand.
ACCATCTGATTGCCAAGAACGCAGCCCGCTCGGCGCAGTCGATCCACAGCATCGATGGACTCCTCGCAGAGCTCACGCAGGTGATTGAAATGCGTGTGGACGTAGATTGGGCCATATCGCTCGAAGATCTCGGCCAGGGCCGGAGTCACTCGCTGCGGCAGGGTGACCGGGTTCCGGGTTCCCACTCGGATCACCTCGACATGTTCGGTCGCACGCAGGCGTTTCAGAATATGGTCGAGCTTCTCATCGCTCAATGTGAGGGGGTCGCCTCCTGACACGATCACGTCGCGGATCTGCTCGGTCTCGGCAATATAATCCAGCGCCCGATTGATCTGTGCGGTCGACGCAGCAGTCTTGGGGTTCGAGACCTTTCGCTTGCGGGTGCAGTGTCGGCAGTAAAGCGGGCAATGATGCGACGCGTAGAGTAGCGCGCGATCTGGATAACGGTGCGTCAAC
>CAYFTY010000043.1:0-12170 GCA_964346045.1 uncultured Bradymonadales bacterium
GCGAGAGCATCCAGAGCGGCCGATCGCTCCTCATTTCGAGATCGCGCGACGTATTGGACTCGACGACCGGGCCTTCTGCATCGCGTCGATGGCACACCACCACGGACAGGGGACGAGCGACATGGAGGCTTTTTACGAGCAACATGCTCAACCCCGCAGATGGCCGCGGCGGCCGATTCCAGTCGATCAGACCGCCGCGCTGGTGCCCGAAGATCTCGTCGCACCCTTTCTCGAGGTGCTGCGCATCACGGCCGAAGGTGTCGCCGAGTCGCTCGAATATGTGCCGGGCAGCGAGCATATACGACGCGGCAATCGGCAGAAGGAAGCACGTGGACTCGGATTGAGTCTGGCGTTCCAGTGGCCACAGCTCTTCGGCCTCGAATTGCGTGATGTGCACGTGGCCGACGAGGTCTTTGGGGACGGTAGCGAGGTCGTTCTGGACGGGGGTGTACGACTCGTGCTCGACAAGCGTTGGCGCCAAGACCGCGACCCCACCGAATATCTCGTGGGCGCGGGCAGGAAACTCGCTGCCTGGTCGATGGGTGTGGGCCTCTGGGGACGTTTCGACGCAGAGGCTGGCGTCGCACTCTTCGCGTGGGTGATTTCGCGATTTGTCTCGGGGTGGTCCACCAGCGATGCGTCGCTGCCCGAGATCCTGAATACACCAAGATTCGGCCGTTGGTTGAATCGTAAAGGTCAGCGTGTTGCGCCATACGCGCTCGAAATCTCGGGCCGGTTCGGGGCAGCAGCGGTCGAGAAGCAGTTCTACCTTTTGCATCAAGCGTTCGAACGATTCGCCCTGGTCTGCATCGATGATCCGGGGCTCGGGCTGAAGTTCTCGAGGCTGCGCGGAAGCGCCGAGCTCGGTGAGATGCCGTGGCTCTTCCTTTTCGACGCGCCACCTGAGCGGATCCGTGAGGTGCTCGGAATCGCTGCCCGTTAGAACCGGGAATGCCCGGCATTGCATCGTATTGGATGCAAGCGAGGAGCGTGGCCATGGCAGACGGCGTAGTGATTCGGATGGAACGAGAGAGCGACCTGTTGATGGGGCTCGAGGACGGAGGATCTACCTTCGTCGAGGGCACCTATGTGCATCGATTCGGGACCGGATCACGTATCTTTTTTGGCATTCACGGATGGGGTGGAAGCCACCTCACGTTTGAGCCCATCGCAGCTCATATGCCCGAGGATGCTACGATCTTTGCGATCGACATGCCGGGTTACGGCCGTTCGGAGTCTCCCGCGTCGTGGACCCCGACTGAGGTCCAGACGCGGCTGGTTTCTGTGCTGCGACACGTGCCCGAAGACGTCACGCTGCTTGGCAATTGCAGCGGCGCGGTCTTTGGTCTGCTCGCCGCACTTCAAGCACCGAATGCATTCCGGCGCTTCGTTCTGGTCGATCCCTTTGCTTATTTTCCCTGGTACTTCGTCATTTTCACGTGGCCTCTGATCGGCCGCATCCTCTACGCCGTGAGTTTTCAAAATCCGATCGGTCGTATTCTGACGAATCTTTCGCTCGCCTCGAAGCGGACCGATGAGACCGACCTCACCGGGTCGTTCGGGACCGTGAATCACGACGCTGTCTTTCAGACGCTCCAGGTGATGAAAGCCATCGGTGGTTTTCAAACCTTCGAGCCGATTTCAGGCGAGATCGAGGTACTCTACGGAGCGCGCACGTTCGGCGCGGTTCGAAACTCTATCTCGATGTGGAGGTCGATCTGGCCTGAAAGCAAGACGCACGAACTCGCCGGCGCCGGGCATTTGCCTCTGCAAGAGGCGACCCTCGAATTTGTCGACAGAGCCTTCGCAGACACCAGGGCGATCGCCCCGGAAGTGAAGAATACGCTGCCGCGATCGCGGTCAAATTCAGCCTGATTGAAAAAATGAACGAAAGGCCCGCATCCCCTGACGCAGTGCGTCAAAGAGCGATTCGGGAGCGTTTTTGCGAAGTTCCGCTCCTTTTCGGCGAATGAATCACCGTTCAGTCAGGCTTCATGCGGGTTTGCGCTGTAGAAAAGATAAATTTTCGTTTGTGCGAACCCCAGACCTCTCCTACACTCAAATCATTAAGGACATTTGGGACGGGGGAAGCAAGCTGCCTCATGGGTGAGGGGGCTTTGTTTTTTCAGGCGGTACACGCATGACGACGTATGCATATTTGCATGGCTTTGCATCGAGCTCCCAGAGTTACAAAGGGATCGAACTCGAGAAGCGCTTCCAGCAGCAGGGGCTCGAATTTCTGCGGCCTGATTTGAACGCTCCCTCGTTTGCCAGACTCACGTACACAGATGCGCTCTCGGCCATCGACGAGTTTTTCGACGGGCGCGAGCGACCTTTGCGTTTCGTGGGCTCGAGTATGGGAGGCTATCTGGCGGCTCGCTGGGCAGAGCTTCACCCTGAAGACGTCGACGCGCTGGTTCTTTTGTGTCCGGGCTTCTCGCTCACCGAGCGCTGGCCTGACATCGTGGGCATCGACGCATTCGACCGGTGGCGCGAGACAGGCTCCATTGAGATGGAAGATGCAAAAGGGACGGTTGTGCCGCTCCACTGGGAATTCGTTGAGGATGCCCTGAGGCATCCCGCGGTGCCAGAGCCGCAGTGCCCGATCACCATTGTGCACGGAGTCCGCGACGAAGTGGTGCCCATCGAATCTTCACGCAAATATGCAGCGCGTGAGCATGTGACGTTGATCGAGACCGAGGACGACCATGGGCTCGCAGATTCGGTCGATACGATCTTCGAGGCCTGCATCGAGCGCTTTGGGATCTGAAATCTCAGATGCCTGCGTTTTCGCGAAAAAACGCCCGCCCGGTCGCCAGCTCGGCGGTCGAACGCGCCGCCGCGAAAAGAGCGTCTGACCAGGCTCCCTGCGGATCGTCGTGTTCGTCACTCCATTCATGAAGAGCCTTTCGACCAATCGTGACGACGATATCATCGAGCGCATCGAGGCGAGTGACGTTTCGCTCGTTGGCACGAGCACCGGCCGAGCGAACCGCGAGATGCGAGGCGAGGAGCAGAACGCACAAATTCTCCGCCGAGACGGTGCTCGAGAGTTCATCGATCAGAGAATGGCCAGAAAGGGGGCTCTCGAACGAGCTACTGCGAATCTGGTCGAGAAGAGATGCGATCTCGAGAATGTGCGCATCGACGGAGTCTGAGCGCAGATCATTCGGAAATTCCAGTGCGCAGGCGCCGAGAGCCCGGCCATGGATCCCGATGAGATCGTGCAGCTCTGCATCCGAGACTTCTTGCAGACTCAGGTCTTCGAAAGAGCTCTCATCATGTCTGTGATTTCATCGTCGCTCATGAATTGAACCTCGCGCGTAGTTCGCGTTTCAGAACCTTTCCTGTCGGGTTGCGGGGAAGCGCATCCACGCGGAACCAGCGTCTTGGAATCTTGTGGCCCGAGAGTCGTTCCCTCGCAAAATTTTCCAGCTCATCGTCGTCTGCATCCGAGACGATCACCGCTGCAAGCTCTTCTCCCCATTCGTCATGCTGCAGCCCGATGACGGCTACATCCTGGACTCCTTCATGGCGCGCGAGCACCTCTTCGATCTCGACCGGATAGATATTCACTCCTCCGCTGATGATCATGTCCCGATCGCGTCCGGCGAGATAGAGGTAACCATCCGCGTCGACCCAGCCGAGGTCGTCGACCGTCATCCAATCGCCAAGCCGCGTCCTGTCGGTTGCGTCCTGATCATGCAGATAGCCGCCCATCGTCTGCGCGTTTTTGACGTAGATTTTGCCAACTTCGCCCACGGGTAGGTCTGCGGCATCTGCACGAATTCGGATCTCCTGTCCGTCGAGGGGCCGGCCTACGCTCGACGGCTTGAGCATCATTTCGGGGCCCGATATCAGGGTCACCCAGCCGAGTTCGGTGGCGCCATAGAAGTCGAAGATCGCTTCTTCGCCAAAATAGGCCGCTGCCTGCTCACGCAGGTCGTGGGGAAAGGGGGCCGCGCCCGAAATCAACATTCGAAACGCGGGGGGGTTGAGTGCCTCGAGAACCTCGGCCTCGAGCGAGAGTGTGCGTCGTATCATGGTCGGCACCATGAACATCGAGTGAATCAGGTGGCGTTGGAGGGTTTCGAGCACCCGCTCTGGCTCGAAATGCGAGTGCAGATAAACGGTCGCACCGAGAGCCGTGTGGATGAGCGTGAACGCCTGCGCGGCGCTGTGATAGAGCGGGCTGACGACGAGATGTCGGTCGCCGAACTGAACCGGCAACTCCTTCAAGAGTCGCGAGAGTTCGACGATTCCAAAGCTTGCGAAGTCGCGCGTGGCTCCTTTGGGATTGCCGGTCGTGCCGCTGGTGTAGACGACGTTTTCTCCGGCGCCATCAGACTTCCCAGACACGAACTCTCGATCAGATTCTCCGCGCCAGCGTGCGAAGTCGATGCAATCTGGGTCGGCGTCGACGTCCACGAATATGAAATCCTCAGTCGCAGCGCTCTTCGCCGCTTCGCGGGTTTGCGAGGAAACCACCCCGAGCGAGGCACCGCTGTGCTCGATGAGATATTCGAGTTCGTCAGTGGTCGAGCGATAGCTCGCGTGGATGGTGCTCGCGCCGATGCGGAAGAGCGCAAACCACGCGAGCAAGTACTCGTGGCGATTCTCGAGGCAGAGTAGAACGCGATCACCTTTTTGAACGCCGAGCCCGTCGAGCAGATGAGCGACGCGATCGATCGCGGTGTTCATCTCGGCGTAGGTCAACTCTGCGTGGTCGTCTACAACGGCGATTCGGGCAGGGTGCGAACTCGCGTGGACCGCATGAGCACTGCGGATATCGAGGCCCCGCGAGTAGAGAACCCTCAAGAGTCCGGGTAATGCGGTCGGGGTGAAATCTTCGATGGCGCCTGATTTGCGAGAGACCGATACGAGCCTCTTGATCACAGAAGTGACCGATTCATCGAGGCCCAGTCGCGCGCGGATACTCATCTTCAGTCGTCGCCGCGAAAGTGAGCTCGAGTTTGCGTGGTGGCGTCCGGGTCGTCGGGCGCACGCTGCTTACCGGGGATCGTCGCCTTGAGTGAATTCTCTTCTTCGACCTCGTCGCGGTTTTGCAGGAGCGAGCGGTCGAGAGCAGGGCGCGCCAATGTTTCGGCGTCTGGTTCGTAATTATCTCGCGGCCCGACGGCCTCGAGTTTGCCGCTCTGGCTGGTGCTCGGTGCAGCGAGGTGCCGATTGGTGCGCGGGCCTCCGAGGGCGTATTGGCCCGAGTCTGGGCCGTTAATGGCGCCGGCTCCGCCAGGGTTTCCGACGCGGCGACCCGGAAATTGCTCGGCCGGCAGACTGGTCACGAGTGACGCATCGGCCGGTGCTTGAGCGACGACGGTGGGGTCTTCGGGGCTCGCATGGACGGGCGGGCGGTCGTCGATATCGACCGTGATTTCATCGTCAGAATTTGAATGGCCGAGATTGTTTGCCGGTGGTTGCGGCGCTGAAGCCCATGCGGGGGAGGGCGCGTCCGGCATGTCTCTGGTGACTGTTTGATCGTCGGGTGCTGCCATATTGGCGTAGTCGAGCGATTCGACTTCGAGCGCACCCTCGAGGTGCGCGTCTCGCGCCCTCAATTCGTCGGCCACGTGGCGTAATTCAGCGAGCTCAGCTTCGCGATTCAGGCTGCGATCGGCGAGGGGCTCGAGAAATTCGAATTTCTCGGCGAGTGCATTGATCATCTCCTGACGAGTCCTTCGCGCCCGCGGGAAGAGAAGCGGAGCCACGAACGTGACAAAAAAGACGCCGGTCACAGCACCGAAGCCGAGCACGTAGAGCAGGGCGTTGGAGGTCGGCGTTTCGGGCGTGCGATTCGCCAGGGTGTCGGTCGACGGCGTGCCGCCAAGCATCTCGTTGATGAAAGACACCTTCTCGACGAGGATCGGCCCGAAGACCACGATCGCTGGAATGATGATCATGAAGCCAAGCATCATGACGACGAGCTTCTCGGTCGTGGCAGCGCCCCGCGGGCGTCGCAATAATTCGTAAAGTGATGTCATCGCATTGTGGGGCTGGGCTCGACCTCCATTCTTTGGGTTTGCGTCGATTTCGTCAACTCATGGAGCTTTCGCTCGACTCGCGTGTCCAAGAACCAAACCCTGCGCGCGCGACGAAACGATGAGCGAGACCGAAGACGGCAGAAAATTCGATTCGGATTCGATGGTGTGCTTTGCCATGAGCTTGCTGGCACATCTCGTCTTGCTTCTGGCTGCGCTGATCGCACCGCTCGATCCTTTCGAGATCGATGCCGGTGTGAGTCACGCAGACCGCGTCGCCACGTCGCTTTCCATTCGTCTGGCCGAGCCCGTGATCGAGGTCTCATCGCCCTTGCCCGCCGTACTTGCCGGGGGCATAAAGCTCACTCATTTCTTCGGCACGCCCGGCTGGACCGAGGTTTCCCTCTTGTCGTAATGCATGCCCGAGAAGCTCCCATGTCGCGGCATAACGTTTTTGCACGAGATAGCGCCAGGGATCGCGTCTCGGGTCGACGTCGTCGAGCGGCGCGAGTTCGAATTGCTCGAAAATCGCTGCATTCTCGGCAGCTGCTTCGAGCGGGGCGAGGGGCCGCTCGCCCTCGGCCATCAGCGCGATGGTCAGACCGCAAGGATAGCTTGGAAAGGTCCTCAGGATATCCGGGTGGAAGTTGCCGGTGAGATGGACGCGGAAGCCCTCCTTCTGCAGATCACGGATGAAGCCGATGATCTCCACAGAGGTTCCTTCGACCTCGGCTTCCACCTTCAATTGATCTTGGATTCGCTGGCGATACCAGTCGTGAACGAGCAGATGGGGCGCAACGAAATGACCGTTCAGATCGGTTTCGGTACGCAGGAGATACTCCGAGCAAATCGCGTTGTGGTCCCCGGGACCTATGATCACAGCATCTGACCCGACGCCGGCCCAGAGGTCTTCGCAATAATGCTGCACAGAACGGTCTTCGCTGGCCTGTCCGGGAAGGCGCAATATCGCGAGCAAAACGAATGCCGCCACAGATGCGAATACTCTCCATCGCGGCCGGATCCAGGCGAGCATGCGGTCAAAGCCGAGGGCGAGCGGAACCACGGCCACGAGCTCGAAGAGGAGATGAAATTTGCGAACCAGCAGGTAATTTGGACCCTCAGGAGCGCGCCCGAGCAGGCTCCAGAAAAGAGGGCCGCTCAGAATCAACGAGATCACGAGGGCGATGGACCTCGCTTTCTCTCGGCGAAAGGGCAGGAGGAAAATGCCGAGAATGGCAGCAAATGCTCCAAGGACCGTGAATTCCTCGAGATAGCTGCGAGCGCCAAAGAGGATCTGGTCGAACGGGCTGTACTCTGCGGCGTCGATGGTAAGAGCCCATGTGCCGTAATCACGCCGCAAAAAGAGATGAATGAAACCTTCGACGGTCGTTGGATCGCCCCAGTGCCATCGCTCGGGATGCGACTCTGCGACCCACACGAGCCACGCCATCGGGATCAGGCCCGCGACGAATCCAAGGACAAAGTACGTGATGGACCGGATGCCGTTGCGGCGCGCGAAGTCGAGGAGCGCGACGAACCCCAACGGAACCATAAATACAGCGGTGTGATGATGAGAGGCGCCAAGCCCAAATAGCAGACCGAGCACACCTGCCCACCCGATGTGTTCGCGGTCAATGCCGGGCCCGCATGCCGCGAGAATCGAGGCGACGATGAGATGGTTGAGCGCAAAGACTTCGGCCTGCGTGTGGATGTACCAGACATGAGGCGCGAACCCGAAGAAGAACGCTCCGACGGCTGCACCGTAACGATGCGCACCCCATGCGCGACCTGCCAGATAGGATGCACCGACAGAGAGGGCCGCGATCAGAGCGGTGATGCGCGAGCTGACCTCGAACCAGTTTTCGCCAGGAATCCAGCTCAGAGCCGAGAGAAGGATCGAAAAGAGAGGGTAACCCGGGGCATGGCCATACCCGTGTTCGGCCGTCACGATGGCAAAGATTCCGTGGTCGCCGCCAACATAGCCGCCGGCGGTCGTGAGCAGGTAGAACACGAGCGTGAGACCAGCGATGGCCAGCGATTCAATCAGGGATTCTCGCGCGTCGAACATACGGCTCCTGCGGACGCATTTTTCTACGCGCTGGCGCCGCGATGCGTCAATGAGATCGCGTGGCGTAGGCCTTTTCGTCTCGCGTCGACTCGACCGATTCGAAGTCGAAGGTGACGCCAGCTGCTCTCAGTCGTGCATCAAACTCGGCCAGGTCTTTCTGACCGCGTCGCTGCGAGCGCTCGATTGCGACATCCATTGCTGCCAACCTCTGAATCGCCCGATTGTATCGTTCTTCGGCGGTCGCGAGTTCGAAGGGTTCATTCGAAGGCGCGAGATACCTCTCGGCAATGGGCAGGCCGATCCCGGCCAGGGTGGCGGCCATCAGGATGCGGAATCCGACGAACGCATCGCTCGAAACGACGAGACTTCCCATCTGATAGAGCTGATCTCCATAGGCCAATTCGAGAACTATGAATGCGGGGAGCGCCAGGACCATGAAACGCAGCACCTTCAAGAGCGGAAGCTTCACGGGTTTTCGACACAGCGTGGTGACCGCAAGTTCCCCCGCCAGAATCGCGCTGGTCATATGGAGTAGAAGCACTTCTGCGTGCCCGCCGATGACCGAGACGCCCGCGATGAGGGCGGCGGAAGTCGAAAATAGGATGCCTGCGACGGCTCCGAGCGCGGCTGCCATAGCCGGCTCGTTTTCGATGTTTGTCTGAAAGTACTGGTCTGCGAGCATGAGTTGCCTCCGTTTTGTGGGAACGAATGCAACCCTAGGTCCTGACTTTGTATCGAAGACGACCAGACTGTGGAACGCGCGAGAATTCGATGTGAAATCATGGTGAATCAGGTTCGATAGCCTTCACCTCGCCGTTTACGATTTCGAGTGCGTGGGGAGTTCCTCCGTAATGCTTGGACATCCCTGCGTCGATCCTCCAGATCTTGCCATCGCACGCTGCCGAAACGTCTTTCTGCACGGTGTGACCTACGACCATGCGCGCTACACCGAGAATCTCGAGCGAGCGATCAAGCGCCTCACAGTCCGGGGGCGATGTCGAGAAGGCACGGCTCCAGAGCGGACCCTCCTGCGAGGTGAGCTCCGCGGGCATGGTCCGGGTTCCCTCGAGCCATGCGCGGGTCTCGCGGTTCACCCGGTCGACATGTTGGGCCACCTCGGGCTCGATGCCGCCGTGCACGAAAACCGTATCGTTGACGATCACTGTAAATCCCTGCTCAGCTAGCTTTTTTGCCCATGATCCGCCCGGGCGCCACGCCGCGAATCTGCCTCGCACGCTCTCGGGAGCTTCGGAAAGCTCGGCAAGCTCAGCGGGCGTGACCGAGTCGTCAAAATCATCCATGGCCTCGGGCACGACATAACGCAGATCACCGATGGAGTTCATCATCTCGTGATTCCCGATCAACATGACGATGTCGCCACCCTTTTCTCGGGCCTGCTCGCGCAGCGAAAAGAGCAGCTCGTACGCTTCACGTTCGGTGGCGCCCCGGTCGAGTATATCCCCGGTTTGCACCAGAAGTGATTTGCCGCCTGTCCATGCCCGCTCTTGATCGATCAGATCGGCGGCCTCGAGCGCGTTCACGAGTGCTTCCACGTCGCCATGAACGTCGGCGATGGCGACGACGCGGCCGCCGTACTTGCGGCGCAAGAGTGGATCGGTAGCGACCTGCGCTTCGTCTTTCGAGGCAGCCTCTTTCGAAGAATCGTCTTTCGAATCGGCCACCCCGGGTTGCGTGGTCTCGATTCGAGTGGATTTCGATTCGCAGGCGACACCGAAAATCAGCGAGAAGAGGACACATAGCACAACGTTTCTAGACATCTTCTGGCTCCTTTCCGACATATCGAGCACGGGGTCGAATGAGTTTGTCGTATGCGTACGCCTCGACGCAACGTGCGATCCAGCCAAAGAGGCCATGACGAGCATGGGCGTACCCCTGAAGACGTTGCCAATTCGGCCGATTTTGGCTAAGGAGTGGGGGCGCTGAGCAAAGGCGGTAGTATGGCGTACGACTGGAAAAGCATCCACGACATCGACGGTCCCGAGACCCGGTATTATCGGCTTATGGGCGAGATGCATCAGCGCCCGGCGACGGCTTCTGACCTGCAGCAGATCAAGACGTTCTTGCTCAGTGATGAGAGACCGGGGCCTGATTCGATACGCTCGCTCGGCGAAGCTCTCTTCCACGCATGCGAGGCGAGTGAAGCAGGGTTCAAGCTCTGGCTCGCATGGGCCAAGACGCACGAATCCATCGCGCTGACGCGTGACCAGCTGCGCGGCATCTGGCTCGAATTCAATCACGGGCACTCGGTCGCTGAGATCGAAGAACTCGACGAGATCATCCAGGATGACGCGAGAACCGACGTAGCAGAGGTCGAGAGTTCCGCCGCCGATGACGGCCCGGAGAGCGAGGTCTCGGATACCGCCGTCATTCGTTTTCCGCGCCCGACGCTTCTCTCGTTCGTACCCAAAGCGAGCTACACGATACGATTTCTCGATCAGACCTACGAGGACGTCGACGAACACCACATCATCAAGTTGTTGCGCCGGGGCCTCTTGCTGGGAGCTGAGGTCTACACCGATGGCATCTGGGTGCCCGTGGCTTCGCACCCTGACTTCGAAGGACTCTCGCGCGTCATGCTCGAAGAGGTGGAACGGGTGCTCGAAGGTGACACCCATACTGGTCGCACGGATACGATCGTCGGCAGCTGAAGCTCGTGAACTTCGATCACGAGGCTGATCGCCTTGACACTCTGCAAGGGTCCGCGTATCACTGTCGGCCCGTTGAGAGAATCATCTCAGCGTGTCGGGGCGTGGCGCAGTCTGGTAGCGCACTTGCATGGGGTGCAAGGGGTCGCTGGTTCGAATCCAGTCGCCCCGACTCAATGAAACCATCGGCACGAGCGCCGGTGGTCTTTTTCGTTTCTGCGAGTAGGATCCTACCATGTACGTAGACGTCCACACCCATCTCATTCATCCGCAATTCGAAGGCGAAGAAGACGAGGTCGCCAGGCGAGCCCACGCAACGGGTTTGAGCTGTATCATCGTCAACGGCCTCAGACCCGAGTCGAACCGGGCGGTACTCGAGCTCTGCGAGCGCCACGACCATCTCTATCCTGCGATCGGGATTTACCCGGTCGACGCCGGTGCGAGTGAGATCGGTTCTCACAACTGGGAAGCCGACTGGGATCCACCCGAGCCTTTCGACGTCGACGCCGAAATTCGGTGGATCGAGGAGAACATTCATCGGGTCATTGCCATCGGCGAGTGCGGTCTCGATCGCTACTGGGTCGATGACGAAGGGGTTCGAACTGAACAAGAACGGGTGCTCGCGAGCCTCGCCGAGCTTTCGGTACGCTACGACAAACCGCTGATTCTACACAGTCGAAGCGCCGAGCAACGCACCTTCGAGATCATCAAGGATATCGGGGTCGAGAAGGCAGATTTCCACTGCTATGGCGGCAAGCATAAGCTCGCCAAAACGATTGCGAGCCACGGCTATTATTTCTCTATCCCGCCCGTGATCGAACGCAATGGCTCGTTTCAGGCACTGGTGAAGAAACTGCCTCACGAGCTGATCCTGACCGAGACGGATGCTCCCTACATGGGGCCTGACCGTGGAGAACGAAACGAGCCGGCGAATGTGCCTCGGGGCGTCCGCGCGATCGCTGACGCGTGGGAGAGCGACATGGAGTCGACTCGCGAGACCATCTTCGAGAATTGCGTGCGTCTTTTCGGTCCGCTCGATTAACGCTCCTCGAAGAGTCGGTCGTACGCCGCGCCGAACTCTTCGAATTCTTCGAGGTCGTTATGCCCCGCACCTTCGACGATTTCGAGCCATCGTGCGTCAGCCGCCGAGGCAGCATAGACCGCTTCGGCGAGCTCGGGAGGTGTGACTTTGTCTTCGGATCCCGAGACTACCAGCGTATCGACCTCGATCGTTCGAACACGTTTCACGTTGGACTCGCTGGCGATCGATTCCGGGACTTCGAAGTCGATGAGGACCCGCAGCAGCCAGGGAATTGTGGCCTCGCGCCAGCCTTCGGCGTCGGATGATGGGTTTTGCAACACCAACCCGCCCACTTCGCGCTGGGTGGCCAGATGCGTTGCCAGGAAGGTTCCCATCGAATGGCCGTGAACATAGATATC
>CAYFTY010000044.1:0-11974 GCA_964346045.1 uncultured Bradymonadales bacterium
CGAGGGCCCGACGGATCAGGATTCTCTCCATCGCGACCGACATTTTTTTGATCGAGAGTTCGTCCGATGAGAAGAGCTGTTTGAGTTCATCGGATGACTCCCGGATTCGCTCGGGAAGAATCGATTCGTCGATGAAATCTCCACTCGTGAGGACCACGCCACGCTCGATGCAATTTTGCAGCTCGCGGACGTTTCCGGGCCACGAGTACTGCATGATCAAATCCATCGCATCGTCCTCGACCCCCTCGATCGAGGTGCCGAGGCGCTCGTTTTGGATGGCAACGAAATGGTCGACGAGGAGCGGGATATCGTCACGCCGCGCTCGAAGAGGTGGTAGCTCGATGTTGATGACGTTGAGGCGATAAAAAAGGTCTTCGCGAAACCTTCCTTCGTCGACTTCTTCGCGCAGATTTCGAAGGCTTGCTGCGATCACTCGTACGTCGATGGGGGTCGGCGTGTTATCCCCGACCCGGCGAACCTCCCCTTCCTGGAGTACTCTCAGCAGTTTGACCTGCAGCGCATGCGGAAGTTCGGCGATTTCATCGAGGAATAAGGTACCACCATCGGCCTCCTGGAAGAGCCCTTTTTTATCTCGGCTGGCGTCTGTGAAGGCGCCCTTTTTATGCCCGAAAAGCTCACTTTCGAGCAGGTTGGCAGGAATCGCGCCGCAGTTGATGGGAATCCAGGGCCCCTGGGAGCGTGGCGAGAGGTCGTGGACCGCTCGTGCGACCAGTTCTTTGCCGGTACCCGATTCTCCAGCAATCAAGACCGTCGATTTGTAGTCGGCGACTTTGGTGACGGTCTCGAAGACAGCCTTCATCTCTTTGGATTCGCCAATGATATGCTCGAATCGAGGAGTCGCCGCGCGGACACGCTTCAGCTCTTCGTTTTCGCGACGCAGGGCGAGCCTTTCTTCGGCCTTGGCCAGCGTCAGCAGAATCTCATCCTTTTTGAATGGCTTGTCGATGTAGTCGTAGGCGCCGCGCTGGATGGCTTCGATCGCCATCTCGCGATTGCCGAAGGCGCTCATCACGATCACGGTGGTGTCGATGCCTCGCTCTCGCAATTCGTCGAGCAATTCCATGCCACCGAGGCGGGGCATTCGCACGTCGGTGATCACCAGATCGAAATCCCCGGCGAGCAATTCCTTGAGGGCATTTTCGCCGTTTTCGACCGCGCGCACCTTATAGTCGGCCTTCTTGAGAATCATCGTCAGCATATGACGAATACTTTCTTCATCGTCGATGACGAGAACACGCAGGCCTTTCGAAGTTTCGCTCATATTTCGTAGGTTGCTCCAGTGACACGAGGATAACATGCCGACTGGATGGTGACGACGGTCCGCGACACCGAGATTACGACCGCGGTTTGCATGCGACCTCGCCCACCCTCGAGCCACCGCGGGTGGGCGCGCGTCGATGTCTTCGGTCCATGCGATCTGTGATGAGGATGTTCAGGGCAATCCATGGTGTGCACGGCAAAGCGCGCGAGGCGATGGTTCCCCGCGCGATCGAGTTGCTTCAGGCAAGCCCGATTTCTTCGCAGCGATACACATCCTGTACTGCGTTCAGAATCTCTACGCCTTCCTCGACGGGGCGTTGAAATGCTTTCCGACCGAGAATTAGACCCATGCCGCCAGCACGCTTGTTGATCACTGCGGTCGCCACAGCATCTTGCAGATCGTTGTCTCCGCTTGCTCCGCCGGATGAGATCAATCCGAAACGCCCCATGTAGCAATTTGCAACCTGGTAACGAGTGAGGTCGATCGGATGGTCAGTCGTGAGTTCTTCGTACACCAGCGGGCTTGTCTTTCCGAAGGTCGAACCGTCGGGGTTTTTGACCGCATTGTAGCCGCCGTTTTTGGTCGGGAGCTTCTGCTTGATGATATCCGCTCCGAGTGTGACGCCCAGGTGGTTGGCCTGACCCGTCAGGTCGGCCGCCGTATGATAGTCTTCGCCGCCCGTTTTGAATGCGCTATTTCGAGTGTAGCACCAGAGGATGGTGGCCATACCGAGCTCGTGCGCGTGCTGAAATGCCTCTGAGACTTCGATGATCTGGCGATTCGAATCCTCAGAGCCAAAGTAGATCGTCGCACCCACCGCAACTGCGCCCAGGTCGTACGCCTTCTCGATCGTCCCGAACTTGATCTGCTGATACGCATTCGGATGCGAGAGCATTTCGTTGTGATTGATCTTCACGACGAAGGGGATCTTGTGGGCGTATTTCCGTGCTACCGAGCCAAGGACGCCAAAGGTCGACGCCACTGCGTTGCAGCCACCTTCGATCGCCAATTTCACGATATTCTCGGGATCGAAATAGTCGGGGTTGGGAGCGAACGAAGCGCCCGCGGAGTGTTCGATGCCCTGATCGACTGGAAGGATCGAGAGATATCCCGTGTCGGCGAGGCGTCCGTGCGATAGCAATTGCTGCAGCGAGCGCAGGACGCGCGGCCCACGGTCGGTGTCGGCATAGATGCGGTCGACGACATCGGGGCCGGGGGCGTGAAGTCGCGACGCATCGATCGTTCCGCATTCATGACCGAGAAGGTCGTCCGCTTTGGAACCAAGAATTTCTACCAGTCGATTGTAGTCACTCATCGTGTCCTCTCAAAAATCAGACGCCCGCTCGACGGCGGGCGGAAATTTCAGTTGATGTAGCTAAGCCACTCGGGATGGTCGCTCGCCGAGCCTTTGACGTGATCGAAATAAGCATCCTGCAGTTCGCGTGTCACGGGCCCCGGTTCTCCCGAGCCGATCTGTCGGTCGTCGAGTTCGCGAACAGGTGTGACCTCGGCCGCGGTGCCGGTCATAAAGATCTCGTCTGCAACGTAGAGCAAGTCTCGAGTGAAGCGCTGCTCGATGATCTCGTACCCGCGCTCGCGGGCGAGCGTCATGAGCGTGTCGCGTGTGATTCCCTCGAGGATCGACATGCCCACCGGGGTGGTGAAAATCGTCTGATCTCGCACGACGAAGATATTCTCGCCGCTTGCCTCGGAGATGTAGCCTTCGCTGTCGAGCATGATTGCTTCGTGGTAGCCGGCGGTCATCACTTCGCGCTTGGCGAGGATGCTGTTGACGTACTGACCGTTGATCTTGCCTTTGACCATCGACGAGTTCACCGCGTGCCGTTGGAAGCTCGAGACCTTGGCGCGGATTCCGCGATTCAGACCTTCGTCGCCGAGGTAAGCGCCCCAGGGCCAGCAAATCACTGAGACATGCACCTGATTCGACGTCGCAGCGAGCCCCATTTCACCGTGGCCGAGAAAGACGACCGGGCGGATGTAGCAGTCTTCGAATCCATTTTCGCGGACCGCGTCAATGCAGGCGTTTTCGATGACTTCGCGATCGAATGGGACTTCGATCGTGCAGATGTGGCACGTGTCGTAGAGGCGCCCGATGTGTTCTTTCAGGCGAAAAATAGCGCTTCGCCCATCGTCGCGCTTATAGCAACGAATGCCTTCGAACGCCCCGAGCCCGTAATGAAGGGTGTGGGTCAGAACGTGGACCCTGGCGTCTTCGAACCGAACGAATTCTCCGTCCATCCATATCTTGTCTGCTTCGATCGCCACGTTTCGCTCCTCGCTCGGGATGCTGCTCTCTTGCCAGAACGATTCGCTACCACAGCTTTGTGTAGAATGAAAATCGATCGCCGGAGGGGCGATTTTTAGCGGTCGATGATGGTCACGCCGT
The DNA here is from genome assembly GCA_964346045.1 of uncultured Bradymonadales bacterium. Taxonomy (GTDB): domain Bacteria; phylum Myxococcota_A; class Bradymonadia; order Bradymonadales; family Bradymonadaceae; genus CAYFTY01. The sequence goes on from CAYFTY010000044.1 coordinate 3,690, forward strand.
GCTCGAGAAGCATCTCACGAATGCGGGCGATATGGTCTTCGCCGCGGGTCTCCAACGTAATTTCCACATGGGTCGTTCCGAACTGCTCTCCGGAAGCGAACGTGCGGTTGTGATGCACCTCGAGCACGTTGCCGCGGAGGTCTCCGATGGTCTTCAGAATCTCGGCGAGTGTCCCCGGGGTATCCGTGATGCGCAGTGAAAAACGGCATAGACGGCCGGTTGCCACCAGGCCACGGTCGATGATTCGGGAGATCACGTTCACGTCGATATTGCCGCCACAGATCAGCAGGCAGACCTTCTTGCCGGGCAGTTTCACACGGCCCGAGGTGAGGGCGGCTAAGGCCGCAGCGCCGGCTCCTTCGGCGAGCGTTTTCTCTTGCTCGAGTAGGATCAAGACGGCGCGGGCGATTTCGGCTTCACTGACGGTCACCATATCATCGATATAGTGCCGGATCTGCTGGAAGGTCAGGTGTCCCACCTTGCGGACCGCGACTCCATCCGCAAGCGTCTGGGCTTCGGATAATTCGATCACCGCATTATTCTGCAGGGCTGTCTTCATCGAAGGCAGTACTTGGGGCTCGACGCCGATGACCTGCACGTGGGGGTGGGTCTCTTTGACGGCGGCCAGAACACCCGCAGCAAGTCCACCACCGCCGACGGCGACGATGATCGCGTCGATGTCGGGCACCTGCTCGAGGACTTCGAGTCCGACCGTTCCCTGTCCCGCCATGATCGCAGGATCGTCGAACGGGTGAACGAAGGTGCGTCCCTCGGTTTTTTGGACCTCGAGTGCGTGTTTATAGGCCGCATCGAAATTCGAGCCCGAGAGCACGACTTCGCCGCCGAAGTTTTTCGTCCGTGTCACCTTGATGAGCGGGGTACCCACGGGCATCACGATCTTGGTGCTGATGCCGAGTCGAGCTCCGTGATAAGCGACTGCCTGGGCGTGATTGCCGGCTGAAGCAGCAATCACACCGTTGTCCCGTTCCTCAGCGCTGAGGCTCGCGAGTTTGTTGGCTGCGCCGCGCTCTTTGAAGCTGCCGGTCGCCTGCATGTTGTCGAGCTTGAGGTAAACTTCGCAGCCGAGCTGCTCGCTCAGCAGCGTGCTGTGAGGGCAGGGCGAAAGAAAGAGATGCTCTCGAATGAGTTCTCGCGCCTCGACGACATTTCGGCGTTCGATCGGCAGTTTTTCGCTCATGGCCTGCTCGCTTTTCTACCGTCTCCGACGAAAGCCCAGCACGAGGAGTACTCCGACGATTGCCGCCGCGCCGTCGGCTGACGACTCCTCGACCGAGAGTTCTCCATCACACGCCACACCCGCGCTCTCTTCTTCGGCCGGCTCGTCGTCTTGGGTTGGCTCGGGTTCTGGCTGCATCGGTTCGGGCATGGTCTGGTTATTCGTCGGATCATTCGTGTCGTTATTGGTCCCGTTGTTGGTGGCGTTATTCGTGGCGTTGTTCGTGGCGTTATTGGTCATGCCGCTGCCGTCGCATCCGCTCGTGTCGAACGAACAGTCCATATTGCATGCGAGCTGGCCAGCAGGCAGGCCCTGCGAGACGCAGGTCTCTCCGTCGAGATCGTCGGTGTCACATTCCTCGATTCCGTCCGCACCATCGATCGAACCATTTCCGCAGGGGATCGATTGGTCATCTCCGGGATTGAAGGCATCGAAGAGCGGAATCATATTGTCGACGGACCAGTTGCAGCTCGGATCGCCAAGCTCTTCGCCATTGGTGTAGCCGTCATTGTCGGCATCTCCCATGCAGATGGCAGCCCAATCCACGTCACCATTCAGGTCGAGTCCGATGCCCCCGACCACATCTCCAAACGAATTACGCGTGCTATTGGCGCTGGGATCCATATTCAGATGGCAGGTCTGGCAACGAAACTCCTCGCCATTCGGAATCTGGTCGACGCGGAACGAGCGAGCCTGAACGTCGGCCGATAAAAGCAAACCGAGCAGAGTCGCGGTCAGGGAGTATATAGCTCGAAAACGCATGGCGTCCTTCGAATCGGGCAGTGTACAAGTGATGGTAGCCGAGAGTTGGGGGCCGGTCCAATGGATGGGCCGGGTGCGAAAAGAAGTACAAGCGAACGACGACTCCGTGTAGGTTGTCGGGGCAGATGAGGAGGAACGTGGCTGACGAATCCAAGATCGATGCGCTCTACGGGCAAGTCGCCCTCGCGCGAGGACATGTCGGGCTGAGGGATCTGATTCGATGCGTCGAGCTCGCGACGACGTCAGGGCGCTCGCTCGATCTGGTCCTCATGTCTGAGGGTCACGTGAGTCAATCCGACCATGACGAGATCCTGGCGAGGCTCGGTCAAGGCGATGAGTCGGTCGAAGAAGTTCTCGAGGCAACGCAGACCATCGTGCTCGATCAACTCGCTTCTTCGCGAGAGACGCTGGGCCAGACGCTTGCTCCGATGTCTCGACAGACCGACGAATGGCAGCGGCTCGATTTCTCTGAGGAAGAGCGTTACGAGCTCGTTGACGAGCTTGGACGCGGCGGCATGGGGATCGTCTATCGAGCACGAGACACGGTGCTCAATCGAGATGTCGCGCTCAAGACCCTGAATCCGCAACATTCCGACGAAAAGAGTCGCGGGAGGCTGATGCTCGAAGCCCGCGTCACCGGAAATCTCGAGCATCCCAATATCGCGCCCGTCTATGCATTGAGCCGTCTCGAAAATGGCGAGCCCTTCTACACGATGCGCGTGGTGCGCGAGCGCAGTCTCGAAGAGCTCCTCGTCGAGGTGCGTGAGGGGCGTGAGACCGTATCTCACGCCTATCTGGTGCAGGTCTTGCGACAGGTCTCGCTGGCGATTCAATTTGCCCACGACGTCGGCGTCGTTCATCGCGATCTCAAACCCGAAAATATCCTCCTCGGTAAATACGGTGAGGTGTACGTCATCGACTGGGGCATCGCCAAAGTCATGGCCGACGAGATCGGTCTCGAGAGCACCGAAAAGATCGTGATGGGAGCACTCGTCGGAACACCACAATACATGTCGCCCGAGCAGGCACGCGGCGAAAACGAAGATGTCGGCCCTCGCAGCGACGTCTATGCATTGGGAGCGATTCTCTACGAGATGCTGACCAATGAGCCGATGGTCGAGGGCGACCATGTACTCAGCGTCCTCTTCAACGTCGTAAATGCGCGTCCGGTTCCGCCATCCGAACGGGCTCCTGGTCTGAAGATACCCACAGAACTCGAGGAAATCTGTCTTCGCGCGGTCGCCAAGAAATCCGACAATCGCTACCCGTCGGCCCAGGCCTTTGCGGACGAACTCGAACTCTTCCTCGAGGGCGTCAAGGAGATCGAAAGGCGTCATCGTCTCGCCGATGAATCCGTGATGATGGCTGAGCAGTCTCGCGCCGTGTACGAAGAGGTTCGAGACCAACGCACCGAATACCTCGAAGAACTCGAAGACGAACGAAAGCGTATCCAGAGCTGGTCCACGGTCCAAGAAAAAGAGCGGATGTGGGAGCTCGAGCAGGAGGCTGAAGACCTCAAAGTCGAAATCGAGCGACGCTTTGGTGAGACCGTCCGGATGTACGGACAGGCACTGGTCCACCGGCCCGACCACAAGCGAGCGCATCAGTCGCTCGCATCCCTTTACTGGCGTCGTTTCGAGGAGGCAGAACAGCGTGGCAACCGGGCCAGCGCAGCCTATTTCGAAGGGCTGCTCCGACAGCATGACGACGGGACCTATGCGGAACTGCTTGCTACCGAATCTAAAATCGCGTTTCGGACCCCTTCTCAGGTCGCCTCTGTCGTCATCTTTCGTTATGAGAACGTGAAGAGGCAACTCGAAGAATGGGAAGTCGCAGAATTGGCGACGCCGGCAGCCGCCATGCTGAGTCGCGGACGCTACGTAGCTCTCGTCGAAAAGCCTGGGTTCGCGCCAGTCAGGTTCCCATTTCTCGTCGAGCGAGCGACAGATCGTGAGTTCGAGATTCGATTGCGTAAGGCCGAATTGGTTCCAGGGGGATTCGTCGTGGTCACAGGGGCGACTGGCAACTGCGAGTACGATTTCGCCATCAAGAAGTATCCCGTGACTTGCAGGGAGTATCTGGAGTTCCTGAACTCCATTGACGCCGATAAGGCGCAAATTCACGTTCCGCGAGTCGAGGAAGAGGGAGCCAGCTATTTCGTGCTCGGGGATGACGGACGCTATCGGCTGCCGGGTACCGATCCGGAGGGTGTCGAGTGGGACCTCGACTGGCCAATCATCATGATCAACTACCATGACGCAGTAGCCTTTGCCGAGTGGCGAAGCTCTCGAGATGGCTACGCTTACCGGCTTCCTAGTGCTAAAGAATGGGAAAAAGCGGCGAAGGGCGCCGATGGCCGACTCTATCCATGGGGAAACGATTTTGATGCGGCGTTTTGTCGAGTCAGGGAAAGCCAGAGAGGCCAACCAACTCCTGCCCCGGTGGGCGAGTATCAGCACGATCGTTCCCCCTATGGAGTTTTCGATCTCGCTGGCAATGTTGCGGAATTGACCTCGACGCCAGCTCGAGGAAGGGAGGAACGAGTGGTTCTTAAAGGCGCTTCGTACAATTCGTTTGGGGAACTTGCTCGCACCGACCTGCATCAATCGAGTCCAAGACGGTTCCGATATGCACACTACGGCTTCCGCCTCGCCGTAACGCTCGACGAGTGAAGAAGCCGCGAAGCTGGGCTTTTTGCTTCTCCGAGCCTATGGCCGTAGATTGTAATGGCAGTCTCAAAATCTCAACGTGCTTACGGGAGATGTACCTATGCTGTCTCGAATGTTTGCCATCTCGCTACTCGTTCTCGGCGCTGCAGCGTGTGGGAGTTCCGAAGAGAGTTCTGATCTGTCATTCCCGCCCCAGATGGACCGAGACGTGGGAGTTCCGGAGACCGGAGGAGATGCTGGCGTTTTCGATCTGGACCAGAATAACACCTCCAACAATAACGTGCCGAATAACGTCGCAACGAATGGCGTCTGCATTGGAGAATGTCCGGATCTTGGTGCTGCATCACCCATATCGGGTGGAGGGCCGGGCATCGCGACACAGGTCGGAGATTTTCCTGCCGGAACGCTGGACTGTGATACCGGACAAAAGATTTTCTTTGAAACCGTACCCGATGGCGGAAGCGTTTATTATGTCAGCCCGACGGGCGCGGGTTCAGGAACGTCGCCGCAGGCCCCCGGTTCTCTCAGTGCGGTTCTCGGGGAGATCGAAGCCAGAGGCGACTCGGGATACTCCGTGTTGAGCCTCGCCGAAGGCGAATACAGTCTGGGATCGAATCTCGAGACAAGCAGCCCGGTGGCGTTCGTATCGCCGTGCTGGCGCGGGACGACGATCGTTCTCTCTCAGGCTCTCCAACGCGAGGGTGCCAACACGCTTTTTGCGGGGGTCGAAGTCGATGCGCCCCTCGGACTCGTCGAATCAAATGACGGTGTCGTCAGCCTGACCAACGCAGTGGTGAGGGTCGGAGATGGCGCGACCGCAATTGCGACAACCGGGGATAGTGTGGTCTCAGTCGTCAACAGCGTGATCACCGGCGGCGCTGTCGGGATCGACTCGCGACAGGGCGTGGTTTCATTGCAGCGCTCGTGGATCAAGGACATCTCGGAGGTGGGTGTGAATATGCAACCCTCAGGGGCGTCTGACCGAGATACTCTGGCTCCGTTTGGCGGTGTCGTATCGGTCTGGAATTCCGTCGTCGAAGGCGCGCAGGTCAATACGACGGCTGGTATCCGCGCAGAGCTTTCGATCGTTGGAATTCGAGATTCAGCCGTCCGTAGGTTCGGCAACCTTGATCCCATCAATGAAGAAAGCCACGGGATTCAGGTCGCATCGAGCGTCGTGCGCGTCGACAATTCGTCGGTCGTCGATGGTCACCGCGGATTCACTGCCGACTCTTCGCGGGTCTGGATTACGCAGAGCGATTTCGAAGACCTCGACGAGAGAGCTGTTCTTGCGACTTCCCGTTCGAGTCTCTTTGCCTCGGGAGAGCTAGAAAATACATCGAGTAAAGTGTTCAATGCAGCAACGGCACTGGAGTCGATTGATGATTATCTCGCCGAGGCTCGCCTTTTCGATATTGAAGCCGTCCCGGGGCATTCGTTTTTGCCAGGCGACATGCTTTTGCCAGGGGATATGCTCCTGCGAAACAACTTCTTGCCGGGAGACATGTTGCTGCCCGGCGATATGCTCTTTCCCACCGAGCTTACTGACGATTTGAACACTGCCGATCAATTTGCGCTGGCTGCGCTCCAGGGTGTCGAAGTCACTGATGTGAGCATCGCAGGCATCGACCTACGACAGATTGGCGCAATCCTCGAGTCGGTGGTCGTCGACGGGGTTTTGACCGATCCCAATAATCAGGGGCAGGTCTCGTCTGCGGGCGGGCATGGTCTTCTCGCAGCACGCATGCGCTTTCTCGACGTGAGTGGTTCGGACTTCAACCGAAACGCGGGTGCGGGTGTGCTTATCTTTCAGCGCGGATTTACGGCGACTCGCCTCCAGATCCGCGATGCCCTCGTCGTCGAAAATCAGCTCGGTGGAATCCTTTTGCAGAGCGGTCCGTCCGACAACCGGGATGTTGTGTTGAACGGCATTTCGGCCGTTTCAAATAAGGGGCTTGGCGTGCTCAGCATCGGTGAGGCTCGAGTCGTGATCGAGGATTCGCAGCTCATGCTTACCGAGCCCCGCAACTACGCGCTGGCAGGTTCGACGTTCGAATTCGCCGATGGCTTCATGATTGTGGACGGCTCGAGCGCTACCGTCAGCGGCAGCGCGATCATCGGGAATGGTCGTTTTGGTGGAGCGATCCGTAATCTCCCTAACCTCGAATTCGCCAGGAATGTCTGGGGTCGAAACGGCGTCGAAAAGATGCTCGAGAGCGACGATGGGAATGGGACGACCGAGTATACTGGAGAAGAGGACGTTGCGCTGGAGATTGCGGCGCAGGGCGCTTTCGTCGGCAGCGATCCTGTCTGGCCGGCTGGAGAAGAATTCGAAGACCCCATCCGCGTGGAGTGAGAAGGCCTGCGACCGATCATGCTCGGCTCGTTCGGGTGTGATGTAATACTTGTAAACATAATGGGGTGGGCTACACTCTAATAGGCGCGCAGACGGAAATCACGTGGAAGAAACACCTCCTGATTCCGGTGACTGGTCGGCAAATCTGACCGATCTCCGGGCAAGTATATCCGACGAGTACGGGGTCTCCATCCTCGAGGTTCTTCACAAGAACGACCTCGATGGGGTGATTTTCTATAAGGTCGATGGGACGATCGTATACGTCAATGACGCGGCGATACGGCTTTTCAAGTTTTCGCAGGATGTCGTGGGGAGCAATTATATCCGGATGACCCAGAGTGGGTTTCCGCAGCTCGGTGTGCGGCTCGAGGCAACGGCGGGCCACCGCGACCTCGTGCTCAAGGCGCTGCAGGGCAAGCGGGCACGGGGCGAATTGGAGCTCGTGGACGACGGAACGCGAAAGTACATTGAGGTGATTTACGGGCCTGCGATGGTCGACGACGAGGTCGTGGGATTGCTCGCGAGCTACCGAGACCATACCGAGCAAAAGCGTATGGCGATGCAGATCGCTCGGAAGAACTCGGAGATCGAGAGCCAGCGACATCTCACACATTCGGTGCTCGAGGCCATGGATGACGGTCTTTTCGTGCTCGATGCCGAGGAGCAAATCCGTCTCAGCAATCCTGCTCTCTCACGATTGCTCGGGGTATCCGATTGTTCGATCGAGTTGCTCGATGACCTCCTCGAGTCGAGTCGACTCGTACAGCCCATAGTCGCTGCCGGTCAGATTCGCGAGACCCTGCGCAGCAAGAAATCCACGTCGTCGGTGCATCTGGTTGAAAAAGACGATTCCGACGAACTCCGATGCGTGGAATTTACACTCAACTACAGCGGGATTGCGGGGCGCGAAGTCATTGGCGTGCTGAGGGACGTGACCGAGTGGCAACAGCTGCAACAGGTTCAGCTGCTGGCTGAAATTGGTCGGCTGGGCGCGAGTAAGGGGACCTTCGAGGAACTTGCGGCGCGCCTTCTCGACATTGTCTTCGAAGACCTAAATATCGATATTGCCGTGCTGGCGGTCTTCGACCGGGGTCGCCTGCGGCCCGTGGGTTGGCGCGGTTTGATGCTCGAGCCCGAACTGACGCTCGATCCCATGCATAATTACTACGTCGCGAAAGCTGTGGAGGACGGCAAGCCCATCGAGGGTGACGGAGCCGAGTGGGACGGCGCCCAACTCACAGGTACCCATTTCGTGGTGCCA
>CAYFTY010000045.1:0-11821 GCA_964346045.1 uncultured Bradymonadales bacterium
CGAATGGGTGACGCTCGAGGCCCAGACACCGTTCATACGTATGCCTGATGGGCCGACATTTACCTGTGTCGACCTGGCGAACGGTGTCTTTGGATATTGCCAGCAGCGTTGTCCCACCACCGCCTCGTATGGATCGGGTCAGTGCGGGGGCGACAACATGGGTTGTGTTCCCCAATTCGTCGCTGGTCCCGAGCGATTCGAAAGTCTCTGCAGCCCGCTTGGCCCCGGCGAGAGCGGAGACGCCTGCAATCCCTTTGCACGATTTGGCGAGTGTGCCGAAGGTCTCTACTGTCTCGAGTACGGAAATCAGGTCGAAGATTTCGATGCGGCAAATCGTGGCCGTTGCACGGAACTTTGCGTTCGGGGTGAGCCCGATGACCCACAGCTTTCATGCCCGGCGACGATGAGCTGTGGTCCACTTTCACCCGACGACGAATTCCTGATTGGCGAATGCGGTTTCACCTGCACGCCAGACATGTCGTATGCCGACGCGATGTGTCCCGACGGGCTCGGTTCGTGTCTGCCGAGTGCGTCTCTACTCGATGATCCTGCCAATCCCGATGCCCCGCCCATTGTGGTCGATGAAGCACCATTCTGCGCTGCGGCAGGCGATGTCCCCGTCGGAGGCGCCTGTAGCGGCGCCGACTGTGTTCCGGGCGCTGAGTGTCTCTTCGAAAGGACAGTTCAGTCGACGTTCATCAACTCCTTACTTTCATCGTACGTGGGCACCGCGGGTCAGCAGTCACTCTGTACACCGCGCTGCGATCCATTCGATGGCGACGGCTCGAATGTGCAATGCGAATCGGGGCAGACCTGCCTCTTCAACTTTCCTTTCAGCGCCGAGGTCGGACACTGCGCCAACATCGTCGAAGAAGTGGCGCCAGGGCAGAACTGCTCGCAACCGGGCCTGGCTTGCGGCGAGGATTCGATCTGCGTGGTCAACGGCAGCCAGAATGTCTGTTTCCAGTTCTGCGAGTACGCGGGAGATGACGGTGCCGGGGGATTCGAGCGCAGCACCTGCGCTGCGGGATTCGAATGCCGACCTCTGGTGGCCGATGTAGGGATCTGCCAGGAGCCCAACTGAAGTCGATAGAGCTCAAATGTAGGTAGATGTAGTCACAAGTTTGACACAAAGCGGCGATCCGTGTTCAATCATGGCCGCTTTCACGCGTGCGCGGAGTTTGTATTGATGTCGCGATTGTATGGATTGATTGCCGTCTCGGGATGCCTCTTTTGGGGTCTGACGATGTCGGGCTGGGGATGCGCCTCGGGTGAAGTCGGTGATCCGGTGCCCGAATGCACCACGAACGAGGACTGCGGCCCCAACGAATTTTGCAATGTGGTCGCCGGCGAGTGCAGCCTACGCACCGGCACGAACAATTCGAATAATACAAACAACCTGCCCGATGATATGGGCGCCAACAATCCGAACACCAATAATCAGACCGACGACATGGGCGAGGAAGCGGATCTCTCCCCCGATATGCAGCCCGAAGAAGACATGGGGCCGGTCGAGTGCGATCCGCCCTGCGGCGAAGGAGAGACGTGTGATCCAGGCGGAATGTGCGTCGAAGCGTGCATGCCTGCGTGCCAGGCCCCTGAGGTCTGTACCGCCGAGGGATGTCGGATTCCTGATTGCCAGAGCGCTGGAGACGCGTGCGATTTGAATCGCCGTGATCAGGGCGCGTTTTTCTGTCTTTCCCAGGCCGGCGAGGGCCGATGTTTCGCCAAATGCGATGATCCGGCGTCGGCTTCGACGTGTGACACACAGGAGTACTGCTTCAATGTGGGCTCGAGTGCGAGCCCGGCCAATGTGTGCATTCCCAGCGACTGCACGGATCACACCGACTGTGCGATGGGTAGCTGCATTCGGTTCGACAATGACTTCGGCGCTTGCTTCGAGGCGGGTTCGACGGCCGAAGGCCAGAGCTGCTCGGTATCGACGAACGGTTGCGAGCCAGGTACGTACTGCCGACGCCTGATGTCGGAAAGTGATGCCGGAATTTGCTCGAAGGTCTGCGACTTCTTTGCCAGTCCTTCGGATTGTCCCGCGGGGCAGGCTTGCGGCCCTGTCTTCACGAGCCGCACCGGGCTCTGTAGCGACGAAGTGACGACGATGGGGAGCGCACCGTTCGACGAGTGTTCAGATCCCGGTGACTTTTGTCGAGATGGCTCACTTTGCCTGAGTATTGGCACCAGCATCGACGCGTGTTTTGCGTATTGCCGACCTGGCGAAAACGACTGCGATTTCACGACCCCCGTCGGAACCGAGACGGGTTGCAATACATTTTTCCCGGGACTGCCGACGCTCGGCGTCTGCGATCCACAATGTGATCCGTCGGAAGTCAATTCCTGCGGTACTGGTGCTGTGTGTGTCGACAATGGTTTTGGAGAAAATCTATGCCGTGTTACGTGCACACCTGGCAATGAGGTGCAGGATTGCTGCGCCGGAAACACCCCCTGTAATTTTACCTGTAATTCTGACAGACTCTGCGAATAACACTGACTAATACTTGGAGTATCCGATGTACCAACTGAATTCGCTCAAACGGCTCTCTGGCGTCGTGCTCACCGCGCTCGCTGCCATGCTTCTTTTCGTCGCCTGCGGCGATGATTCTGATGACAAATCCTGCGCCGATGGAGAGCAGCTCGTGATCATCGAGGGCGTCGAGCAGTGCGCCGTACCGTGTGATGCTGGCGTATGTCCCGCCGGACTCGTTTGCCGCAGCAACTTCTGCGTAGCCGACACTGCGTCGAACAACACCAACAACACCAATAACGGCAACAATACCAATAACGGCAACAACACCAATAACGGCAACAACGTCAACAATACGAACAACTCCAACAACACCAATAACGGCAACAACGTCAACAATACGAACAACTCCAACAACACAAATAACAGCGGCTGTCAGGGAACTGGACTGCCTGGCCCTTGCGATCCGCTCTGCCAGACCGGCTGTGACATGGGACAGACCTGCGTGGTGTCCGGCATGCCCGGAAACCAGTCGACGCAGTGCCAGCCCGTCGGCGAAGGCGCCGAAGGCGCAACGTGCACCGCCATGATGGGTTGCGCGCTCGGATTGACCTGCATCGTCGAGAGTCAGACCGCGACTTCGGGGACGTGCACGAAGTATTGCCGACCCGGTGGAGGAGAGCCTTCGTGCGCGAGCGGCGACACATGCTCACCTCAGAATCAAGAAATGAGCTTCGGTATATGCATTCAGCCGATGGACGAATGCACCGTCTTCCCAAATGACTGCCAGACACAGGGTGAGCAATGCCTGCCGACCAACCTCGGCTTGCAGTGCGTCGCAGTGAATACCAGTGCATCGCCCGGCGATAGTTGCGCGATGCCGAACGACTGCAACGTCGAGCAGCTTTGCATTCCGTCTAGGCAGGGTGGCAATTTCTGTCGCCAGCTCTGCGACCTCGGAAACCCCACGTGCCCGGGTGGCTCGCAATGTCTGCAGCTCACCGACCCGGATGGCAATGCACTAAACTACGGAGCCTGCTCCTGATTCAGGCTTGTGATACAGTCTAGAGGAATGCGGCCCGCTCCAGGCATGGAGCGGGTCTTACTCTGAAAAGAGCACACAGAAACGAAGAGCGAGGAGGACACCATGTTGCGAGCCGTCTGGATATTGATCGTTTGTTCGCTTTTAGTCGTTGCGTGCGGGGATGATGAGGATTCGTCACCCAATCTGCCTCCGGCCAACAACATGAACAATGCGAATAACACGAACAACGTTAACAACACGAATAATACGAACAGCGCGACAAATAACACCAATAACGCGACGAACAATGCGACCAATAACGGCACGAATAACGCGACCAACAATGCGAATAATGCCAACAATCAGAACAACGGCATGTGCATGGTGTTGAATCCCAGCATCGGGGAATGCGATCCGTTGTGTCAGACCGGTTGTATGGATGAGGAGTCATGCGTCGGTCGGCAGGAAGACGCCGAGGTGAACGAATTCACCTCGAGCTGCGTGGCCGCCGGCAACGGTATGCAGGGCGATGCCTGTGCGACCGACGAAGAGTGCTCGGCCGGGTTCATGTGTATTGCGCTCGACGGTGGCGAGAGTCAGTGCCGTCAGTATTGCCGGCCAGGCTCGGATGTCGCGCCTCAGTGTCCTATGGGGTTCACCTGCCGCGCGTTCCAGCTCGAATTGCGTGTCGGGGTCTGCGATCAACCCATCGACGAGTGTCAGCCGATTCCAGACAGCTGCTCCGAGCAAGAGAACTGCTACGACACGCCGAACGGAAAGCGATGTGCAGCCTTTGATGCGGACGCCATGCCAGGCGACGCGTGCACCAACAGCACGGATTGCCCGGATGGCTACCGTTGCGTAGGCGAAAGTGGAGAAAACGAGATCTGTCGGCGCCTTTGCGATCCGAATGACGTCGATACCTGCGATCCTGGCTCTTCGTGCCGCTCGCTCGTCGATGAAGACGGGGATCCGCTCGACTGGGGCGGCTGTTTCATGGATTGAGAATCCTTTTTGGGATCCCGCGGCCTCGCGATGGCGCGGGGCGGAGGAGCAATCCTTGACACCTCCATGCCCTAGTGCTACTTACCCGTCCGCTCTGGGCAGTAGCCCGGGGCGAGCGCAAACGGGTGTAGCCAAGTGGTAAGGCACCGGTTTTTGGTACCGGCATTCCTAGGTTCGAGTCCTAGCACCCGTGTTCGATGGCACCCCTGGTGCCGTAACCTCGCGCAGGTTCGACGTATCGTCGGTGCCTGCGCTTTGTTTCTTATGCGGCCAAACGAGCGATCGACATGTACGACGACGAGATCATGTTATTCGCCGGGAACTCGAATTCCGGACTGAGCAATGCGATCGCATCGTACCTCGACATGCCGATCTGTGACGCCTTGGTCGATCGCTTTGCCGACGGTGAAATTCAGGTCGAGATTCGCGAGAGCGTACGACACCGGCACACCTATGTCGTGCAGAGCCTTTCGTGGCCCGTAAACGATAATCTGATGGAGCTCCTGGTGATGGCCGACGCGCTCCGACGAGCGTCTGCCGCAGAGATCACCGCTGTGATCCCGTACTTTGGCTACGCGCGGCAGGACCGCCAGTCCAAGCCGCGCACACCGATCACGGCCAAATTGGTGGCCGACCTGATCCAGACCGCCGGTATTTCGCGCGTGATCACCATGGATCTGCACGCGAGTCAGATCACCGGCTTTTTTACGCGTCCCGTCGATAATATCTATGCATCGCCGGTTCTGATGCATGCGCTTCGTAAACTCGATGTGCCATCCGAAGAGTTGGTGATCGTCTCACCGGATGCGGGGGGTGTCGAACGGGCACGTTATTATTCGAATGTGTTTCGGTGTCCGATGGCGATTGTCGACAAGCGTCGCTCGGCGCCCGGCATCTCTGAAGCGATGCATCTAATCGGCGACGTTCAAGGCCGTCATGCAGTGCTGGTCGACGACATGATCGACACGGCTGGGACGCTCACCCAGGCGGCGGCCGCCGTCATGGAGCACGGTGCCGATAAAGTTTACGCTGCCGCGTCGCATGCGGTGCTCAGTGGTCCGGCCCTCGATCGCATCGAGAATTCGGTGCTCGACAAGGTCTTTATAACCGACAGCATCCCATTGAATGAAGCGGGCAAGCAGTGCTCGAAGCTCAGTGTGTGCTCGGTCGGAGAACTATTTGGTGAAGCCATACGCCGCGTGCACGGCGGAGATTCTGTGAGTTCGCTATTCAAATTGACGAATGCGTGATAAAGGCGGCGCCCTGCGTGCAGTAGGCGACGCTGATTGGAGGATTGAGAAAATGAATGAGAAACCAACTTTCAAGGCCCAGCTTCGGGATAACACCGGCAAGGGTGCAGCGCGAAAGCTCCGTGCTCAGGGCCTGATTCCGTCGGTATGCTACGGCGCCGGCACCGAGAACCACCCGCTGACGGTCGACCCCAAGGAGCTCTATCAGCTTCTGACGGGGCGATTCGGCACGAACCTCGTCTTTGCACTCGAGGTCGAGGGTGGTCCTTCCTACTCGCACGTCATGGTACGCGACTACCAGGTCGACCCCGTGCGTCGCGAGCTTCTTCACGCCGACTTCGTGGTCGTCGATCCGAATAAGAAGTTGCAGCTCACGATTCCTGTGACGCCGCTCGGTCGACCTGCTGGTGTTCAAGAGGGTGGCCGTCTTCGCGCGGTTCGCGACGAAGTCGAAGTCTGGGTCAGCCCCGACGACATCCCGGCCGAAGTCGAATACGACGTCTCGCACATGGGACTCGACGAGACGACCCTGGCCAGCGAACTCGAACTCCCCGAGGGTTGCGAGCCGGCCTACAAGGTTAATTACGCGGTATTCCGAATCCTCATTCCGCGCCAGAAGGACCTCCCCGATATTCCGGGTCAGGTCGAGGCCGAAGAGGCCGCCGAAGCCGAAGCAGCCGAAGGAGAGGCAGCCGAGGGCGAAGGCGAAGGTGTATCGGAAGAGGCAGCTCCTCCAGGAGCCTGAGGGAGTAGCTCTTCGTGAGCCATCATCTGCTGGTTGGGCTGGGCAACCCCGAGCCCCGATACGAAGTCACCCGTCATAATATCGGGTTCATGGCGGTCGACCGACTGGGCGACCGTCACGGGATCGCATTGACACAGCAGAAATTTCATGGTCGATACGCCTCGGGCTTCATCGGTGAAAGCAAAGTTACGCTTTTGGAGCCGCTTACATATATGAACGTCTCGGGAAAGAGCGTTCAGGCAGCTCGAGCCTTCTACAGTTTCGAAGATCGAGACACCGTCGTGTTGCACGACGATCTCGACCTCGAGCCAGGCACCGTTCGAGTCAAGATCGGTGGAGGTCACGGTGGCCACAACGGCCTGCGTGACATCATCGCCAAGACGGGGACGAATGATTTCGTTCGGATCCGACTGGGGATCGGTCGACCCGAGCAGGGCTCAGTTACAGACTGGGTCTTGAGCCCGTTTCGAACCGATGAGCTCGATGCATTGGACGAACAGCTCACTGTGGCTGCTGACGCAGTGGAAATGATATTACGAGACGGTCCTGTGGCCGCTCAAAACGAATTTAATGGCAGGAAGTAAGGCAGTCTCTCTCCGAGAGGCCTTCTCAATTCACTGGAGTTTGTTGTGGATCTCACATTCATCGCACCCATTGCAGGTTTAGTTGCTCTCGCGTTCGCCTTCTGGCGAGCGACGTGGGTCAAGAACCAGGACGTCGGAACCGACGAAATGGCGGAGCTCGCCGGTCATATTCAGGAAGGCGCCATGGCGTTCCTCTCCAAGGAATATAGGTACCTGGGAGCGTTCGTGCTCGTCGTTGCAGTGCTCCTCGCATTCATCTACCAGGCGACCGCGCCAGAGACGCTCTCGGCGGACACGGGTGGACTGCTCTCGGCGAATTCGATGGCGATGGTGTCTCTCTCGTTCATCGTCGGTGCGATTTGCTCGGGCCTCGCAGGCTTCTTCGGGATGCGCGTTGCGACGAATGCAAACGTCCGCACGACGAACGCCGCACGGAACGGACTGCCGGGAGCACTCTCGGTCTCGTTCTCGGGGGGTGTCGTGATGGGCATGTCCGTGGTCGGTCTGGCACTGCTGGGACTCGGCGGACTTCTGCTCGCATACTCGCAGATTTTCGGAATTGATTTGATGGTCGCCTTCTCGGAGGCTTCGACCCTGACTCCTGCACAAGAGAAGGAGGCAGTCACGCGACTTCTGAGCATCGTCACTGGCTTCTCGCTGGGGGCATCGTCGATTGCTCTTTTCGCTCGCGTCGGCGGCGGAATTTACACCAAGGCCGCTGACGTCGGCGCCGACCTCGTCGGTAAAGTCGAGGCAGGCATCCCCGAGGATGACCCCCGTAACCCCGCCACCATCGCCGATAACGTCGGTGACAACGTCGGCGATGTTGCCGGCATGGGCGCCGACCTTTTCGAGTCCTATATTGGCTCGATCATCGGTGCGATGGTTCTCGGAATCATCTGGGCCGAAACGGCACAGGACGCCAAGCCCATCTTCTTGCCGCTCATGATTGCTTCGGCAGGCGTATTCGTCTCGATCGCATTCACGTTTATGGTCCGTGTGAAAGAGGGCGGCAATCCTGCTCGTGCACTGCACGTCGGGACCGTAGGGGCTGCGATCGTCACGGCTGTATTGACGTTCTTCCTCGTACGTTGGGCGATTCCGGCCGATGGCATCTCAGTCCTCGGCGAAACCTACGGACAGCTCGGTCCGTTCTTTGCGACCATCGGCGGACTCGCCGCAGGTACCGCAATCGGTTTCGTCACCGAGTATTACACCTCGGATCACTTCAAGCCGGTTCAGGAAGTGGCTGAAGAGTCGCAGATGGGAACCGCGCCCAATATCATCGCCGGTCTTGGTCTCGGCATGTGGTCTACCGGAATCCCGGTCGCACTCATCGTAGCCGCGATCATGATTGCACATCACTTCTCGGGTCTTTATGGCATCGCTCTCGCCGCGCTCGGAATGCTCGCAACTACCGGCATTCAGCTCGCAGTCGATGCCTTCGGTCCGATTGCAGACAACGCCGGCGGTATCGCCGAGATGGCCGAGCTTCCCTCGGAAGTCCGAGAGCGAACCGACAAACTTGACTCGGTCGGAAATACGACCGCCGCGATCGGAAAGGGATTCGCCATTGGGTCAGCGGCGCTCACCGCGCTCGCACTTTTCACCGCGTTCACGCAGCAGGCGAATCTTCCGGGAATCAACCTCCTTCAGCCCACGGTCATGGTCGGTGTCTTCATCGGTGCCGTGATGCCGTTCCTCTTCAGCGCTCTCGCCATGAAGGCAGTCGGTCGCTCGGCTGGTGCCATGATCGAAGAGGTCCGTCGTCAGTTCCGTGAGATTGAAGGACTGCTCGAAGGCGAAGCGAAGGCTGAATATGCAAAATGCGTCGAAATCTCGACGGAAGCAGCGCTCAAAGAAATGATCTTCCCAGGTGTTCTCGCTATCGCAGTTCCGGTGGCTGCCGGATTCTACGATCCGATGATGCTTGGTGGACTCCTCGCCGGTGTCACCACCGCAGGTGTTTCGATGGCCATCTTCCAGTCGAATGCTGGTGGTGCATGGGATAACGCGAAAAAATTCATCGAGGCCGGTAATTTCGGTGGTAAGGGAAGCGAGGCTCATAAAGCTTCGGTCAACGGCGATACCGTTGGAGACCCGTTCAAAGATACCGCGGGTCCTTCGCTGAATATCCTGCTCAAGCTCATGAGCGTCGTCGCCCTGGTGCTCGCACCGGTCGTTGCACTTCCGGTCGTCGCTGCAGAGGGAGAACCTGCTGCCGCTGCGATTGAAGCTCCCGCCGAGCTTGGCGAAGAGGCTCCGGTGGAAGACGATGAAACGCTGGAAGTTGACAAGCAGGCTGCAAATAAGGCAGAAAGTGCGACCCCTGAGGCGGCCAAAGTGATCGCCGCCGCAGGTGTGATTGCACAGAGCGCCGCGGCTGACCTGAAGGTCAGCGGCACATTGAAGTAGATAGAAATAGATACATGGATGACAACACCTCGCTCCGTCTTCGCGACGGGGCTCTATCCGAGAGGTAACAAGTGGCAGTAGAAAGACAACGCGAATACGAAACAGTGTATATTCTGCGTCCCGGTTCGGACGACGAATCATCTTCGAAAGCGCGAGAGCGCGTCGAAGGGATCATCGAGAATTCCGGCGGGCACGTGATGAAATTCGACGATTGGGGTCTGCGCAAGCTCGCTTACGAGATGCGCGACCGCACCGAGGGCGTCTATCACGAGCGCGGGGTTTATCAGTACTATCGGTTCCTGGCTCCGCCTGAGACCGTGGCCGAGGTTGAGCGCAATCTGCGCATCCTAGACCAGGTGATGAAGTATCTCACCGTCAAACTCGACGAAGATCTTCTCGCCGACGAGCGTCTCGCGCAGGGCGTGGAAGACGAAGCTCACGATGTGAACGCGAGCGAGGAGGCGTAAGATGGAAGTCATTCTTACCGAAGACGTACGAAATCTGGGCGAGATGGGCGAAATCGTCTCCGTCAAGCCAGGCTACGGTCGTAATTACCTCATTCCGCAGGGGCTCGCTGTGCCTGCGACTTCGCGGCACAAGAATCAGCTTCAGCATCAGCTGGCTGAAATCGAGCGACGAAAGAAGCTCGAGCAGGAAGAGGCCAAGAAGATTGTTGGCGAAATCGATGGCATTTCGATCACGATCCCGAAGCGCGCCAGCGACGAAGACAAACTTTATGGTTCGGTTACCGACCGCGAGGTTGCCGAGGTCGTCTCGCAACAGGGTACCGCGGTCGAGAAGCGTCAGGTCATGCTCGAGCAGCCGATTGGCGAACTTGGCATCTACAAGGTGCCCATCAAGCTTGCGAGCGGTATCTACGCCGACGTGACTGTCTGGGTTATCGCCATGTGATCACCCGGAAGGGTTCTTCATCGAACGCGCGCCTCCGTCATGGAGCGCGCGTTTTTTATTGGATTCGACGTGCCAGTAGGCTGATCGGGTGACGGGCTTCTCGCTCGACTCCGTCGGCGATCTGATGTCGACACGATGTGCCAGGAGCCGCGATATGCACCTGGTTGTCCGTATCTCGCAGGCGCGGGAAGAGGACGAGCTCGCCCACCGACATCGAGAGTTCGTAATGATCGGCTTCGTATCCGAATGACCCGGCCATGCCGCAGCATCCAGTCGGCAGTACCTCGACGTCATACCCGAAGGCCTGCAGCACGCGGGCTGTCGGGCCAGTACCGATCATGGCCTTTTGATGACAATGACCGTGCAGTACGAGTGGTTGGCTGGATGTGTCGAATCCGTCGAGCGAAAGGCCTTGAAGCCGGGCATCGAGGAACTCGTCGATCAGAAGCGAGCGAGATGCGAGGTCACGTGCTACTTCAGCCCATTCCTCGTGAACGAGATCGGGGCTTTCGTCCCGAAAGGTCAAGAGTGCGCTCGGTTCAATCCCGAGAATGACCCGCTCGGGATGTTCGGCGAAGAGCGGCTCGAGCGTACGTAGATTCTGGGTCGTGAGCTTCGCAGCTTCGCGAAGCATCCCTTTGGATATGTAGGTTCGTCCATCGTCTTCGATGGGAAGACGCTCGACCGCAAACCCAAGCGCTTCGAGTACTCGAATCGCATCGATCGCAAGCTCGGGCTCTGTATATTCGGTGAATGGATCGACGTAGAGCCAGACCGTCTCGTCGGCGTCGTTCCCGGATCCGAGCAATCCACGCGCCTGCCGGCGAAATGGCCTTTTATAGGCCGGCAGGGATCTCTGAGGGGCGAGGTTCAGGAGCCAGTTGAACAGGGCGCGTGTCGGGCCGAAACGCATGACGAAATTCGAGAGCGCAGGAACGATCGCGGCAAGCTTGCTGAGTCGGGCGTAATTGCCAAAGAACCACGCTGATAGCGGACGCCCATGATGGTCGTGGTAATGCTGGGTGAATTCGGCTTTCATGCGGGCCATGTCGACGTTGGCAGGGCATTCACTTTTACATCCCTTACACGAGAGGCAGAGGTCGAGGGCGTCTTTGAGAACCTCACTTTTCATGGCTTCATCAGGGCCTTCGAGCAAGAGCCCGCGGAACACGTTGGCGCGACCTCGGGTCGAGTCTTTTTCTTCGAGTGTGACCATGTAACTCGGGCACATCGTGCCACCGGCTTCAGCGCGTTTGCGGCAGACGCCGGCACCGTTGCATTTTTCGACGGAGCGCAAGAGTCCGCGGTCGCGTGACCAGTCGAAATGGGTTTTTTCGACGTCGGGAGGTTCTGTCCCCACGGGCGCACGAAAGTTGGAATCCATGGGTTCGGGGTCGACGATCACCC
>CAYFTY010000046.1:0-11821 GCA_964346045.1 uncultured Bradymonadales bacterium
GAGCATCCGGATCCGGTGAATACCGCTTGACCGGCTTCAGAAACGAAAGGCCCGCGGGCAGGAAGAAGAGCGTCGAGAGGTAGGCAAGCAAGACTGCTCCACCTGCCTGCCATCCAAAGTCCTGCAGAATCTGGGTATCCGCCGCCAGCAGACTGAAGAAGCCAACCGCGGTCGTCGTACTCGTCAGCAGACAAGCCACCCCGACGTGCCGAATCATGAACGTGATCGCATCGCGTCGTTCGGCGCCTTGTTCGATCTCCTCGGCGTCACGAACGAGCATATGGATGCAATCCGAGACGCCGATGATGAAAACCAGGCTGGGCAGAACGTTGTTGATAATATTGATGTCACTGCCCGTGCTCACCAACATCAAAACCGTCAGGGTCAGGGTGATTCCGACGGTCGCCATCGGCAAGAACACTCCCGAGAATCGCCGAAAGAGAACGAAGAGAATGATGATGTAGGCGATTGCCGTGCCCGGTATGAAGGTCATCTGCTGCCATTTGAGGCTTTCGACGATCTCCTGTCTCAAATGTGGGATACCTCCGAGGCGCCATTCTGCATTCGGCGGGGGATTTTCTTCAATGTTTACTTGAAGTTTTTCGACGAGCTCATGAATGACTTCAACATCCTGGACTCCGTCCTCGAGCCAGATCATGACGATCGTGATGTTCCCGTTTTCGTTGACCGCACGACCTTCGAGTAATGGTTCAGCTTTGGTGAGCTTCTTCAGTCTCGCCGCGGTTTCGACAGAGATCTCCCCGCTCTCTGGAATCAAGGGTTCGGTCGTGAGCACGCCCGGTGTCGAGCCCGACCGAGGAATCTCGAGCGTCACCAGACTCTCGGCCATCTTTACGTTTTCGAGCTTTCGTGCCTCTCGAGTGGTCTGGCGTAACCAACTCAGCATCTCGGGTTGGTAGACGTCCGGGGTTTCGACCACCACCGAAAGCAGGTTATCCTCACGACCGAAGATCGAGGCGAACTCTTCGCGGTAGTCGAGCACGTCCGAAGACGAGCGGAAGAGTTGCTGAGGCGTGAAATCGAATCCAACGTTGGGAACCTGCAAGAGGCCGATGACGACAATCACTGCAAAAACGACGAGAATCGGGATTCGTGTCTTGAGTATGATTTCAGCGAGTTTTTCGTACATCGGGTTACCGCGCGTGGAATCGCACTCGTTTGGTCTCACGTTTATTCGACGCAGTAAACCGCTCAGTGGTACGTTCGAATCGAAATGAGTCAGAAGATCATGGGAATCGATGTGGGGAGCGCGCGGGTCGGGATCGCGATGTCCGATGCAAATATTGGCATCGCTCATCCGCGGGAAACCCTTGCAGCCGCCGATGCAATCGAGGAGGTGATCGTTCTCGTCGATGCCGATGCTGTGACGACGATCGTCGTCGGTTGGCCTCTTCATCTCGACGGCAGCGAGGGCCTTGCGACGCGACGGGTCGAAATATTCGAGGAGCGGCTGCGCGAGGCTCTTGGGGCACGCGAAGTCGAGATCATCCGCTGGGACGAGCGATTGACGACGACAGCCGCAGAGAACTTTCTGATCGAGGCAGATGTGTCGCGCTCACGCCGCAAAGAGGTGGTTGACCAGATCGCTGCGACCCATATCTTGCAAGGCTGGTTGGACTCGCGAGACCTCTAGATGCCGAATCGCTCTACATCGCTGCCCCTGCTTCGACTTACTGTTGCCGCCGGAGTCTTCATGATGGTGCTGGCGAGCGGTGCGGCGGCCGTGCTCGGCGTCCACTACCATCAGTGGACGCAACGACCACTTCTACATACGGGCGAGTCGGTGACCCTGAATATCGACCGGGGAGCATCCTGGAACGAGATCATCGAGATTCTCGAGACGCGACGCGTCGTCGACGAGCCTCTCTATTTCGACATCTGGGCGCGCAACCGTGAACTTCCAGCTGCGGTCAAAGCAGGGCAATACTCGCTGGACGGACCGCTCGAACTCGACGATCTCGAGGCGATGTTGAGACGAGGCGGGATCGCCGAAGAGACCGAAGTCACGCTTCCTGAGGGTTACACCATTTTTCATATGGCTGATGCCTTCGAGTCCTCGGGACTTCTCGACCGCCAAGCGTTTCTCGCGGCTGCGCGGGACCCAGATCTGCTCAAGAGATACGGCGTGAATGCACCGAGCTTCGAGGGGGTTCTCTTTCCCGACACCTATCGATTTCGTAAGGGCACGCCAGCCGAGTCTGTGATCGCACGCATGCACAATCGCTTTCTTGAAGTTTGGGCTGAGGTCAAAGCAGAGAACGCTGATTCGCTCGAAAAGCTGGAATTGACGTATGCGCTCGATCGCAATGCGTTTGTGACCTTCGCCTCGCTAATCGAGAAAGAATCAGGGGTTGCATCCGAGCGCGATCTCATCTCTCGAGTCTTCTATAATCGGCTCGACCGCAATATGAAGCTTCAGACGGACCCCACCTGCGTGTACGGGCCTGACACCTACCGAGAAGTTCCTTCACCCACGACGTGCAAAGACCCCCTGAATCGCTATTCGACCTACGTGATTCATGGTCTGCCTCCGGGGCCGATCGCCAATCCTGGTCGGGCCTCGCTCGAAGCGGCGCTGGCCCCGAGCAATGAACCCGAGGATGCAAAGATGCTCTTTTTTGTGGCGAAGCGGGATGGTTCGGGTGGGCACTACTTCAGCGAAACCTACAAAGAGCATCGCCGGGCGATTCGAAAATTCCTCAAAGGCAACTAAGGCTCAAGGCTCGGCACCCGCACTCGTGATGGGAATCATCAAGAGGTCAAACTTCACGACCGAATCGCCTTTGCCTGTCTTGGCGAGCTCCCAGGTCTTGATTTCGGAGAGAATGCAGTCCCGCAGGTCGTCGTTCCCGATATCGGTATGGCGTTCGACGGCCGCGACGACCCGTCCCGTATCGCCCGAGACCGTAAACTGGAGCGACATCTCGCCCTTGAGAGACGGATCTTTTTCCATCGCGTCTGCGTAGCATTGACGCATGGGATAGCGTTTGTCTTTCACCTTGTTGGTGACCGATTCAGCAGGTAGCGCGCCCTCGATCCTCAGCGATTCCTCGATGGGGTAGAGTAGGGCGTATTTCTGCTCCGCCGCCGCTGGCTTTGCTTCTGGGGTGTCCGTTTCAGCCGCCGGGGCTTCGATGCCCAGGGTATCTGGCGAACTGATGGCCGCGTAGTAAATTGCTCCGCCACCGGCGAGGGCGCCGACGAGCAATGCGACTGTAGCAATCATGAACACGACGATAGCGCTGCAGCCTTGTTTCTCTGCCATGATGAATCTCCTGAGCTTCGTACGATACCCATGGTTACCATCCGAGGAGCGAGGCCGGCAATCAAAAGTGTTGTCGGTTGCAGGACGGGACGCTTTGCTCGAAACTCTCAGGTAGTCTAAGCCATTTGTAATCGAGATGATCGACTTGAACACCCTGGCGATTGCCCCCGGAGTCGAAAGACTCGCTGCCGTGTTGCGCGAAGAATTTCGCGTATGGGTGGCGCTCGTAGGACTTGCGGGCGAGGTCGTACCCCTCGGGGCAGCGACGACTCCGATCGAGCGGCCCATCTGTTCGATCTTCATGGCCAATGGAAGTGTGGACTCGACCGACGAATCAGCCTCTTGCCGGGCTTCGGTCGAACGGTGGGCGGGCTACGAGACAGGCGAATCCAATTGCGAATGCCACGCAGGGTTCCAATCGATGGTTTTACCGGTCCATGTTGGAGGCGAACGCGTCGCGAATCTCTTCGTATCTGGCTATCTACATGGCGAAGGTGCCGCAGAACGAGTCGAGAGGTTGCGACGCAAACTCCAAAAACTCGACCACGAAAACGTCGAATCACTTGTGGAGGACCTGCCGGTACTCCATCTACGCGATCGAGATTTCGTCGCTGGTTTTGCCAGGGCGATTGTTCGTGAAGTCGAAAGATTCGCCCCCGATCACGCGCTCGAGGTTCGAGGTGACGACGAGCCGTTTCGCTACGGCGACATGATTGGAGAGAGCGAGAAAATGCTCGACCTCTTCAAAACGCTGCAGAAAGTGTCCCGCAGTAATTCCACCATCTTGATCCAGGGAGAAAACGGGACCGGTAAGGAGTTGATCGCTCGCGCCATTCACCGCAACAGCCCTCGAAAAGATGCCCCATTCGTGGTGCAGAACTGCGCTGCGATTCCTGCAGATCTGATCGAGAGCGAACTCTTCGGACACAAGAAGGGCGCATTCTCAGGTGCTCATCGAGATCGAACGGGGCTTTTCGAATACGCAAATCACGGGACCTTCTTTCTCGACGAGATCGGCGAGATGGATCTCTCCATGCAGGTGAAGCTCCTGCGCGTCTTGCAAGAGGGGACGTTTCTTCCCGTCGGTGACAACGTCTACCGCAAAGTCGATGTGCGTGTGATCTGCGCGACGAACCGAGATCTTCGCGAAGAAGTCGAGGCGGGACGATTTCGCGAAGACCTCTTTTATCGAATCAACGTCATTACAGTGACCGCGCCTCCGCTCAGGCATCGTCGAGGCGACATCCGCATCCTCGCTCATCACTTCCTCGCCAAATCGTGTCTCGAACACGATCGTCCGGCGAAGACGCTGAGCGACGAAGCCCTCGATGTCCTCGAGCATCACGCATGGCCGGGCAACGTGCGCGAGCTCGAAAATGAGATTGAGCGGCTCGTGATCATGACGGGCGACGATCCGGTGATTTCTGAAGATTGGATTCGCCTGCGCAAGACCTCCAGGAATTCGTTCGATGATGTGTCGCTGGCCAATATGCAAATGCCTGAAGCGATCGAGAAGCTCGAGCGAAAGATGATTCTGGAAGTACTTCAACGTACAGGCTGGAATAAGACCCAAACCGCCAAAGAGCTAGGGGTGAGCCGCCGAAACCTGATACGAAAAGTCGCCCATTACGAACTCGAGAAGAAGCGGTCTTGACCTTGGTGCGACACCTGATTTTCGTGGCGCTCGTGATAGTGCTGGGGCTTTCGACCTCGAGCGTGTCGGCGCAGCCCGACGGGACCGGGCCTTACCGCATCGTCGAAGTCCAGATCGAGGGCCTCGGTCGGACCGCGAAGTCCGTTGCCATGCGCGAGCTCACCTTCGAGCCGCCAGCCGATGTAACCCGTGCCGGGCTCGAAGAATCAGTCCAGAGGCTGCGAAACCTCGGGCTTTTCCGCACCGCCGAATACGAGCTCATCGCTCGCGAAGGCGGCTACCAGATGGCGATCGTCGTCGATGAACGTTGGACGCTGCTCCCCTTCGGAAATATCCGATTTGGAGGCAATCTCTTCAGCCTCACTGCCGGCGTCTACGACATCAATATTCTGGGCCTCTATTACGAGGCTGGAGTTCAGTACAATAGGCTCGGCGACACGAATTCGTTTCTCGGCTGGTTTCACAACCCCCGCTTTCTCGACGAGCGGATGCTGGTCGGGGGCGATCTGGCATGGACCAACCGTCTGCGTGCCTTCTACGACCAGAACAACGGCGAGTTTCAAGGCGCCTATTTGAGGTTTCGTCGCCAATTTCGCCTTTTTGCCAACAAAGAGTTCGAGAATTGGCTTGCGATCGGAGCCACCTTCTCGGGCCAATTCGATGAGTTCTCGTTTGGGCTCGTCTCGCAACAGACCGCCGACGATTACCTCACTGCTCTGGGGCCACTTCCTTCGAATTCGAGATATTTCACGCTTGCAGGCTCTCTACGCGTCGGTCGAATCGACGCATTCGACTACAACTACGAGGGCGCGCGCTTCGTTCAGTCCATCTCGCATGCCGATACTCTCTGGGGCTCGACCGAGAGACAGACGACACTCTTTTCTGAGGTGCGCGGCTATATCCGGCTTCCGCTGAAGATCAACCTGGCGGGTCGGGCAGGCTTTGGCACGACGACCGCCGACCACCTCGAACAACAGTTTTTCGTCGGTGGATTCGGAACCCTTCGCGGGTTTTTCGATTCCCGTTTTCGTGGCCGCCACACCTGGTATTCGAACGCCGAGTTCCGCATTCCCTCATTCGATTATCCCTGGTTCGTATTGCAGCACATCACCTTCCTCGACGCCGCCGGCGCGACCGACCGGCCGAGTCAGTTCTGGCGGTTGGACGGAGCGAGCACCGGCGTGGGCGTTCGTCTCATTATCCCCAAGATATTTGGCTTCGTAGCGCGGGCGGATTATGCCTTTTCGCTCGTCGGCAATGGCCGCTCGACGCTCAGTTTTGGTGCCCAACAATTCTTTTGACGATCATCGGGCCGGCCCCGCGACGCGCTTGTCGAGAGTGTCGGCGCCCGAAAGCCATTGATAGGCCCCGTAGGAGCCTATGACTCGCTTGGTGTAATTGCGCGTCTGCAGATAGGGGATATCTTCGACGAAAAGAGCGATTTCATCGTTGGGTTGACGCCGAAGCCACTTGCCGACCGCCCCCGAGCCCGCATTATAGGCCGCGACCATCAACGCAGGATGCGAGTCGAATCGACGCGCCAGCCAGTAGAGATGGTCCATGCCGACCCGCACGTTGATATCGGCTTTCTTGAGGCGTTCGGGAGTCGCAGCGCCTTGGATGTCGTCGTCGTGTGCGAGCGCCGTCCGCGGCATGAGTTGCATCAACCCGAGAGCGCCGGCCCACGACTCGATATCTTCAATGAACGAGGACTCCTCCCGCATGATCGACGTTGGAAGCGCGTTTCCAACGACGTATCGCTCGCCGTCCGGATTATTCTGCTGATATTCGGCTTTATTCGCCGCCGTGATCTGCTCTTCGAATGGATTGGGCCAGGCGAGGCGCCACTGAGCTCGTGGTCCATCGTCGTCGGCAATCCAGGGACGTCCATCGATCGTTCGACGCACCACGTTATGACTGAAATCAAATCGCCCGGCGCGGTGGTTTGCAAACGCCGATAGCCAGCGCGCTTGCTCGACCGCTTCTGGAATTTCGCTGGTCGGAGCCATGTGGCCGACGTCCGCAGCGTGGTCATCGAGGCCCAGCCGCAAAAACCGTGCGACCGCGCGAGCTGCCGGGTCTCGGGGCTCGTCGGTCATCCAGGCGGGCAGGGCTTCATCCCCCGTGCGCTCGAGAAGCGGCTCGACACCGAACTCGCGCAGGCGCAAATTCGAAAGGTACCCGTAGAAGCTCCATGGATATTGCTGCCACGCTTTCTGCCAGAGGCGCCGAGCTTCCTGCGTTCGACCGAGCTCTTCGGAGGCGCGCGCAGCGAAATATTCGAGCCTTCCCTGGCTATAATACTGATCATCATGCTCGGGCAGGTCGAGCCCGGCATAGCTCGTCAGAAAATCTTCGTATTTGCCGTCTCGATAGAGAGGCTCGAGGTATTCCCATACGACCTCGAAGACCATGTCCCCGTCGCGATGGTCGGCAAGAACGCGAGTGATAGCCTCGCGGGCGAGTTCGTCGTCATTCTGAGAACGTGCGATACGGCCTAGATACATCCAGGCATCGTCGGCGTGTGATCGATGTGAGAAGTTTTCGACAATCGCGGTGAATGCCTCGCGGGCCTCGGCGAGTCGCCCGGTATCGAAGCGCCGGTCGCCCCAGCCGTAGTACGAACGCACTCTCAGATTTTCGTCTTTGCATTGTCTGGCGACCTTTTCGTAGACCGTGGCCGCGTCGTTTTTCTGACGAAGTCGAAAGATGGTCCGGGCCGTCAAAAAATCGAGTTCACAGGCCTGTGCCTCGCTTAGTTTCTCCCTCGAAATCCGGTCGATTTCCCCCTTTGCGGCACGGAAGCGGACGTCACCGTACATGCGCCACGCGCGGGTCAATCGCTCGTCGAAGTTCGGATCGTATCCAAACGAGGCAACGACATCTTGTTCGTCGGGTTCGCTGCAGTGGGCATGAAAGACACCCGGCAGCCGCTTTCGCGTGTCCACGGCCTCGAAGAATCGGTCGCAAATATCTTCTCGGTCGGGACCTTCGAGCGCGGCCTCGAGTATATTTCGAGATGGCGTCGGCTTTTGGATTTCGACGGCAGCACGCACGAGTCCAGAGCCCGGGATTCGCATATCGATGGGGCCAGACGCGACGGCCGCAGCGAGTCCGTTCTCGTCCGCAGCCAGAAATGACGCCGCCGAGCGTTGTCGCAAGTAGGCTGCCGATTCGGGAGCGGCCGCCGATGCGCGCAGATAGCTTCGTGCCGCGTCATCATGTCGTCCCTCGGCCTCGGCCGCGGCGGCTTCGAGGATCAGATCGTTCGCACGCTGATTCACCAGCGCCTCGGCCCCGCCGTCCTGCAAGGCCGCGGATGCCGCGCAGAGTTCGCTCGGGCAGGGCAGGCCCTGCGCACTGGCATGAAGTGGGATTGAGGCAACGAATACGATGGTCAGAATTCTGAACAAGGGACACCCTCCGTGGTCACCCGAGTCACAACGAGATAATTGCCCCAGAGCATTCCCGCTCGTGCTCAGAAAAGCAACCCGTTAACGCGCCATCCCAGTCCGATGATGAAGCTGTGTTGATCCGTGTCGAGCTCGCTACCATCCGGTCGATCAAAGCCCGACGCGGAGTAGCGATAGAGTACATTGAGCCACGGGGCAAACCCGCGATCCGGGTCGCTCAGTGGAATGTCGAGCCCTGCACCGATACTCAGAATTAGCTCCAGATCGTCTTCCGGCTCGTCAGCCACGTCGAGGAGCCCATATTGACCACCGACTCCAAGCTCCAGATAAGGGCTCGAGATCACGTAGGCGAACCAGTCGCTTCCCAGCAGAAAGAAATAGAATGGATGAATGGCGCCATGCACCATCAACCGGTGATGCTCGAGTCGAAGCGAGTCGTCGTCGGGAGAAAGACGATCGTAGCGATACGAAATACGCGTGTCGGCGAGCAGCATCGGCAAAGCCTGACGCAGCCCCGCATCGACAGACCACGCGTCGAGGTCTTCTCCTGCTACCGCGCTCAAGCCGCCCCGTACCGAGAATTCATAAAACGAGCCGTTGAAAAATTTGCTGTACGAACGACCTTCGTTGGGACTCTGTCCGAATGCACTGCCGCTCAGGGTCATGAACGAGGCGAGGGCGATCGTGAAGAAAGCGATCCTGGTGGGCATCTCGCGTACTCCGCAGTAAGTGCGGTCAATACCCTTGCACACATGGCGATGAGTGACTAGGATGCGGCGCCTGATTGGCCCAAAGATCTCTGAATGGGTGTTGCCATGCTGACCAAGAGAACCAAGTCCATCGCTGCTGTCGTGACCATTGCCGCGTTCACGCAAACAGCCTGTTATAATACGTACTTCATCAGCAAGTCCGAGCTCGAGAAGCTCGAGTCGAGCGTCGAGCCCAAGGAAGTGGTTGAAGTATACGGCGACTGCGAAAGCACACCTTCGGCGAGCCTCGAAGCCGACCGACCGCTCTATGCACAGGCAGAGACTGCGGAAGCGCCTGCCGAGACAGCAGACGACGCAGCCTCCGAAGCACCGGCTGAAGAGGCGCCCGCTGCTGAAGAAGCGCCGGCCGAGACTGCCTCATCTGAAGCTGCCCCCGCAGAAGAGACCGAGGGCGAGGCGGCCGCAACGAAAGCCGGTTGCACTCTCGTCAAGGTATCTGCAGCCAACGCACTTTTCGTCGTCAAAAAGAACGGTGAACAGCAGCGCGTGACCCCCTTCAATTTCATCATGAGCCAGGGACAGATCGTCTCGCCTGAGTACAACCTCCTCGAGACCCTCGATGATGTCGAAGGAGCCGAAGTCGACGAATTCAGCACATGGAAGACCGTTGGCACGATCGTCGGAGTCAGCGCAGTTGCGATCGGCACCTTCGTCGGAATCAGCCTTGCAGGTGGCGAGTCGGGTGGCTTCGCTGCACAGCAATAAACATAGTTGAACCCGTCGAGGCCGTGGGCGACCGCGGCCTTTTTTCATTTCTTGGACATCCCCAGGCTCCCTTGGAGTGAGTGATTCGTTGAAGGTGTGGGAGTTGACTGCTATGCTTCAGACGTCGCCGAATGTGCAGTATGATGGAAGTTCCGAGAAATCGGGCGCTCGGCTGCACCATTTCGACCGCTTGAATACCACCTCATCCGTGAGGCAAATCGATGAACCTCGCTCGACGTTTCCTCCCGTGGTTGGCGCTTCTCCTTATTGTCGTTGCTGGTTGCGGCGACGACCAGGTGAACTCCAATACCACTGCCGACCCCGGTCTGCGCGATGGCGCGCCGTCGATTGGCGATGAGTTCTTCCTCGTGCCGAATGGTCCTGTCGATGTGCAGGCCAATCTCACGGAATCCCATGAGCTCGGCGTACTCGCCTTCAGCAAGAAGACGGGCGAGGCTGCCTCGGGTGAGAAGATCGCATTCGAGATTACCGACTCGACGATCGAAGATGCTTCGCTCAGCGCGCGGAACGCTACGACGACCGAAAGCGGAGAGGGCGCCGTCGACATCCGCGTCGGTGGCGTGCCAGGGACCATCACGGTCGTGGCATCTCATCCCTCGGCCAACAGCGTCACGTTTACGGTCGACGTCAAACCACTTGCGGTCGGGTCACTCAAGGTCAATCTCACCAACACGGCTCCATCCATCATGGAGCTCTATGAAATCGATGTTCGACTCTACAAGTCGACCGACATGACCTGCGATGAGTTTCGGCCTTTCTTCGAGCAGCAAGATCCGATGCTGATGAAGCAGGCTGCCAGGGTCTCCGAAGCACCTGTCTTCGAAGAGCTTGGTGAGCGCAATACCTACGTACTCACTGGGCTCGCGAAAGGCTCGAACGGCCAGACCGCCGCGGCGGGCTGCCTCGAAAATATCAACATTCAGGTCGACGTGGTCAACAAAGCAGAGCTTCTGCTGCAGTTGATTCCGCTCAGCCCGGTCGGAACCTACGACGTCGTGAGTAACTGGGACTTCACGCAGGCGCTCGCGGATTCAGGGGCCGTCGGAGCAACCATTGTCCGCGTTCTGAATATCTTCGAGAATCCCGGTCAGGCCATCTACGACGAGATCATTAATCTCGTCGATGCGCTCGTCGGCGGTATCATCTCAGGCGCGCTCGATACCTTTCTTTCACTGACCGGTCTCGACGACACGTTCGCAAATATGATCAACAACTTCATCGAGGGGAATTCGGTCTTGAGCAAGATTTTCCAGGCCGGACGCGATGTCAGGGATGTCGTCGCGAACCTCGAGGTCAACAGCGAGATGACGATCGGCAAAGTCGACTCGAGTTACGAGTTCCGTGCCACCGACAACTGGCTGGGGGTCACGCTCTACTGGCGCTGGAATTGCGATGATATGAGCCCACCAGACTGCGGAGCCATCGACCTCACCGTCGACGCGAACGGCGAAATCGGCAGTCTCGGCGTGTTGAGTTCGCAATGGAATGGACGCGTCGTGAACTACAACCAGCTACAGATCGACACTCATACGCTCTCGCTTCGCTACGGACGGCTGATCATCTACATCCTCAACGACATCCTCTTGCCAGAGCTCACCAACGGCAATGCCAACTCGCTCACCGAAGCCTTTGCCTACTGGATTGGATGTCCGGATCTGGCGACCAATATTACGGGCTCCGACGGCGAAATCTGCGCGCTCGGAGCATGTGTCACAGACGACCAGATCGAAGGATTCTGCGACAACGCGGTCTCGACCATCTTCGGATTTGCGAACCTCGCCCTCGAATCTCTCGAGTTCGATATCGGTCTACGGCTCGGCGGCGAAG
Organism: uncultured Bradymonadales bacterium; assembly: GCA_964346045.1. Taxonomy (GTDB): domain Bacteria; phylum Myxococcota_A; class Bradymonadia; order Bradymonadales; family Bradymonadaceae; genus CAYFTY01. The sequence continues at coordinate 11,677 of CAYFTY010000046.1, forward strand.
GAACGCTCATTGAGCTCGATTCCGACGGATTCGTCGACCGGATCGAAGAAGGCGAATTCCGCGGCTTCGTCGAAAACAGCGAAAACGGAATGGCGAGTTCGCCTTTCACTGCGACCTTCGAAGCGACGCGACGTAATTTCGACAC
>CAYFTY010000047.1:0-11714 GCA_964346045.1 uncultured Bradymonadales bacterium
GTTCTTCGTATTCAACCGCCGTTTCCAGGCGACCGTGAGCGTCATAGGAGTGAATATCCAGAAGTCGTTCTTCTCCGACGGACCATAGGCCGACGATGGAATTTCGCGCATCCTGCAACGGAAGAAAACGGGACCCTTGTCGATCGAACGCCAGCAATTCGTTGACTCCGGAACCCCAAATTGCACGCCACTCCAGGCCCGCTCCATTCTGAGCCTCGACCATGTGGTCGGAATCCCAACCGAACTCGGTGATTCCTGTGCCGTTCTCCAACGACACCATCCGGCCACCTGGCTCATACGCGTAGGCCTCTAGCAATTTTCCGTCTTGCCACACGGCCACCAATCGGTCCATGGGGTCGTACGCAAACGACCTCCCATCGACTGCCTCCACTCGTGCGTTGACGTCGTGGAGGATCGCCTCTTGAGTTTGACCGTTGAGGGTGACGTCCTGAATCTGGTGGGTGTCAGTCCGTAAACCAGTCGACCAAAGGAGCATACCGTCATAGTCGCCGCCGGCTCCACGGATGGCGTTGAACGCCGGCACGTCAGGCTGTCGGTGATGCTCCCAAAACGTTGCGTCGTAAGCTCCGGCGACCTGGTCCACTACGGCAGACATCACAAGGTCGGGGATGGGAGATGTGTCAACCTGAACTTCGGGATTGAAATGTTCCCAGTATCCTTCGAGCGAACCGTCGGTGTCGTATCTCGGTCCCCACCACCTGGCCGGGCGATCATCAGCTGGTATTGCTGGCTCACCGAAGGTTGGGTGTCCGAACGCGCGCTTCCACGATCGAACACGCCCAATTGCATCTCGCTTGATCTCCTCGGTGAACAATGGTTGAGCGCAAGATGACTCCCAATTTCCTCCGCAATAGGCATCTCCCCAGGAGGGATTATCCGGTTGTCCGTTGGCGAGCACCTCGACCACCGAGGCTTCTGAGGTCCGGGCCCGGCCAAATCCATCGAGCACTCGTGACGTCAACATGGGGTCCCGTCCGCTCGCCCAGACCGATGTTCGGCTGATCGGGAACTCACCTACCCAATTCAGCGATGTCTGTGTGGATGTGTCATCAACGCCCACTATTCTGCCTTCCACGTCGCTCTGCCGCTCCACAGTGTGGCCGGAAGGGTAAGTAACCGCTCGGAGCCATCCGACAGGGTTGACTGTGTATGCGCTCGATACGGTGAGACCACCGAGGGTTTCTGAGGTCACTCTTCCCAACGTATCGTAATTGACGGTTCGGGAGACTGTGCTTGGAACGCCGACGAGACTTTCCAGCAGCAAATTCCGATCTTCCGCGAGCACAACTCGCCCCAACTCGTCATACGAAAACGTCTGCAGGGTGTCGCTTCCACCAGGACTTCCGGGCCACCGAACCGCTTTCAGATCCCCATCAGAATAGTATGAGTATTCCAGTTGAGTAGCGTTCGAAGTGCTCTCCACCACCTGTCCGAACCCATTGTAGGCAAAAGTGTCAGTTCGATCGTCCAAGAGCTTTCGGAGCAGGAGCTGCCCAGTCGTGCTGTAGCCCCAAAAAGTCGGCTGGCCGCTGGGGTCCACGAGAGCTTCGACCTGACCCAGAGCGTTGTAGTAGAGTTCCGTGACCTCGGTACCACCAGACTGTGAAACGGTTTCTCGCGTAACCCACCCTGCTGAGTTGCGAAGATATTCCGTCTCGCTCAAGAGTTGCCCAGCCTCGTCCGCCGTGTACTCGCCCGACACCCTGCCCAAACTGTCGCGTTCCCAGATCTTGATCCGCTCTTCGCCCTGTTCACCGATCATGAGCGAAGTGAGAGGTTGTCCAAGCGAGTTGGTCTCAACGAGACTCGATGTCGTATGGAAGGTTCCCCCACCAGATGGGCGGACAGTCGCATCCAAGGCTCTCAGATTCTGAGAATCATTTAACGAAAGATTGATTATTCCGGAGGGAGACTTCGACCAGACGACTCTCCCCATAAGGTCTCGAAAGAAATGTGTCTCACCGCGTCCCGTGTGTCGAACACGGTCAGGGTTGTTGTCACCGTCGTCATCGAAAAGCTCCGACAGAGCAATGTCGTTGTGGTTCTGAGCTATCAGTTCACCATGCGGCCCGAACTCCTGAACAACAGAAGGAGCGGGGTTCATGCTCGCGACCCGAGACTTGACGACCCGGTTGTCCCAGTTGTGGTCGTACACGAATTCGGTACCCCGCTCGTCGATAATTGACGTCAAGCGCCCGAAACCATCGCGCGTGAAGGTTCGACTTCTCGGAAGCCCCACGTCTGAAGCGGTGCGGGTGACAGAGTTCACGTGGCCGCGATACCCACGTGTGATATCGATATTCAGGGTTTTCTCTGAGGGTAATTCCTGAATGATCTCAACCGAGTTCATCCGACCAATGTAGTCATATCCCCATTGCGTGTCGGCGGCGGATGGACTGCGCATCTTCAACACATCCCCCTCGTTGGAGTATCCATAAGTCGTGAGCAGATAGCTCGGCTGACTCATGTCTCGAGCACGCGTATAGTCGATGAGATACGATAGGTTATGCAGCCAGTTGCACTCAGTGCCATCCTTCACGGTCTCGCACTCGGCGTGCATTCGACCTTCATGATCACGCTGCCACACCTTGGCCGATACCAGCGCGTCTTCGGAATTGTAGACACGAGTGCGAACCAGTCTTCCACGGTCGTCGTATGTATTCCGTTTTTCGTTGTCTTCGCTGTCGGTGAGCGAGACCACACGACCGTCGGTATCACGAACCACGTCGTGCGGTGGCTTTCCATCGACCCAGACCCGATTCGGGTATCCGAGTCCGTCGTAAACCATGGTGGTCTGTTGCCATTCTTCTGGACCACTCGGATTGGCTGCCGCCAATATGAATTGGATCGTCTTGTAGTATAGCCCGAGCTGCTCCAAGGCCGCCTCTGCGCCCTGAGGGCAAGATGCGACCAGATCCTTGTAAACACCACCCAACTCAGGACAGCCACTGGTTTCCGCTGGGTCGTGCACGCGCTCACGGACACTCGCGAGAAATCCTCGGCCCTGTACGCTCATAGCTTGTTGAGCGTGACCTGCGATCGGATCCCCTCGGAAGTTTGAAGCGTCGTTTGCGTAGTACTGGTACTCCTTGTAAGCCTCAAATGTGTCCCAGATGCGCTTAATACGACCTGCAGCATTGTAGTCGGTGTAAATGACCCGATCCCGATTGGGATGAGTGGAGAACTCACCGTGATGGCCGTTGTCACGGATTACCAAGCGTACTGTCGTCCCGACTGAATATTTGGGGAGGGCAGGATTCGTTAACGGCGTACCAATCTGCCCCTCCCCGTTAAGCGACTCGCCCTGGAAGAGATTGCCGAAAAGATAGTCGTCAACTTCGGCCTGATTGGTTAGTCCGGTCGGAAAAGGCCAACTCGTGGCCTGCATGAGCTTAGCAAGGCGACGAGCACCGAGATCCGAATGTCCTGAAAACTCGAAATAATCGAGTTCGCGAAAATACTCTTTGCGCGTCTCGTCGCCGATCACACCCGCCGAAGCATAGACGAGCTCATTAAAGATGGGTTCGTACGCGAAATTGAAGACACGCGGCGGAGCTGAATTTGTGGTCGTCGTGAAGCTGGTCGCATCACTTTCGTGATCTACCGCCGCACCGAAAGGATACTCGATGCGGCGGAGCAGGTTCTTGCGGGAAGACCAGTACGCAGGCCGCCATGCTACCCAACCATTGTCATCAGAAGTCGGCGGATTATCGTAAGCGAATGTCTCGTAGCCACCCTCCCCGAGCCAAAACGCCGGTGCAGCTGTGCTGATATCGACTTCACGTGGTCTGCGGTGCTCGACAAGATTCCCATCTGCGTCATAGACGAATTCGGCGAGCCACGCTTGCCCCTCGCCCGTAATCGCGTCCACGACAACCAGCCCCTTATAATTGTGGCCTTTATAGCGCACTCGACCATCGCGATCAGTCGTTTTCGTCCATCGACAGATTCTCGTCAGATTGTCTTGAATCTCATCTCGGTTTCCCAGTATCTGCTCGAATTCTCGATAGTATTTCCCGTCGGCGGTCTTCAAATTCGACGGCCTCGTAAGCACGTCGTTTGTGGTTGCATCTGCGAGCTCGGCCGTTGCGAGCTGGGCACAGGTCATACGCGAACGCTCCAGTCGCGGTCGACCCGCGGCGGGATATGTCACAGTTGGCTCTGCGTATTTGTATGTGGGGCGATAGCCAGGGAGATCCACTCGTCTCAGGTGGTACTGTGAAATGTTGCACTGGTCGGATTCGGATAGGAGCACCTGATAATCTGCTCCGCACGCACTGCCATAGCTCGGCGCCTGACTCCCCCGGTCCTCAGGCGAATCGCTGGCCGTCCCCTGGCATCCGTCGATATCTTGACACGGCAGATAGACGTTCGACTCACCCGGCGCCGTGGAAGAGGTCTCCAACGGGTAGATGCGTGTTAGTACCGAAGGCAACGCATCCGTCGGGTCGCTCCCGCCGCCCAATGCCGCCGGCTCGAAGTACTCGATCTCGTAGAGCGGCATCGAACTCAGCCAACCTGCAGCCGCGGTGCCGACCATACTTCCACCGTATCGCTGCGCAGTAACCCGGTCGAAGCTCCACGAATCCGGGTTTTCGTCATAGCGCGTCTCCAATTGCAGCTCACCGTCCTCCCAGATGGTTCTGAGGTTGTCGGCAAGCTGCGAGGCAACGCCATCCGCCATAATGCTGGCCAGAAGGCACGGATTGCCAGGCACTTGCTGGTACGCCATAGGCATGCATAGATGCTCGCCATCGGTCGCTTGCTCGCAATGCATCGACATGGCGTAGACCTGGAGGTAGTCGTTGCGCACCTGATCGTAGCCGTCACCCGTGTACCAACTCTGATAATCTGAATGCTGCCACGTGTAGGAATACTGGTATGACTTCTCGATCAGAGCGGCCGCGACTGCGCTCGCCGCGTCAGGCGCCGTGTCATTCCTTGCGGCGGTGGTCAGGAAGCGTTCGTTCAGCCGCGCGGGGTGCTGCAATGGAGACGGTTTCGTGTACGTATAGTCGACTGCGATGCCGGCTGGCCCTTGAAGTTTTTTCAGAAGACCACGCTCATCTCCCTGGTCGAAATAAGCGAATGTGATCGTTCGACCCAGGTCATCCGTAATCACCGTCGGACGTAGCCTCTGTGATCCTGTGCTCAGTTGGGCGATTCGATCGAGCGCCAAGAGCCCAATATCGTTTGGGTCCTGGGGGTTTCCAAAGAGTGCCTCACGACCTTCTTCGAGCAGGTCCCTGTACCCCGTGGGTGCCGTTGCGTTTTCGTCGAGCCCAAAGAGTGGCCGTTCCGCCGGACTGATGAGTGTCGGCGGGGGGTCGATCGGTGCATCTATGGTCGAAGGAACGTAAGTCAGAGCTTCGGCTGGGACATGCGGCATGCCCCGTTCCTGAAAATGATAGGACAGCAGCGTGCACATGCGGCCGTCGACGCTCAGGCCGGACCCGAAGCGATGACAGTATCGGCGATAGACGAGAAATTCCGGAACCGGTTCGTATTCAATCCGGAAACCGTTGCCGAATCGATCTCGAACGTCTACGAGATGTCCCTCCACATTGAAGGTCTGGACGCCACGGTCTTTCGTTTTAAGAATCCATTGATTGCCAACCTGCTGAATGGAAGAGGTGCGACCCGATTGGGGTAGGAATATGTTAGAAAATGGATCCCGAATGTAGAGTGACGCACGCGAGTCGCGCCTCAGAAGAATACAGGTCGCTTCAGTGTGCCAGGTCTTGCAATACTTCGGAGCCCAACTCGGCGCTGTATCCTGCTTTATCACTCGGAGCCGAACGTCCCAGTTATGAGTCCAGTTCGAGCCAAGAATACTCCTTCGGTTCTTTGTTGACGTATACTTTCTTTCAAAGAAGAGCGAACGCACGGGACCAGGGATGCTGATGTCTTTGTGAACAACCTCAAGCGCACCCGAGCTTAGGTCCACGGGGTCAGCACCCTTTCCGGCAGCGGCGAGCTCGGCTTCAATCTGGTCAACGTCATCAGGGATCTCTTCGAGCATCTCATCGACTCCCTCCAGCAGCGTTTCCAAGTCGGGGGCCTTGTCTGCCTCGACCAGTTTAGCCAACTCTTCTGCTTTCAACCGATCCAAGAGCCGTCTGCCGTCCTCCAATCCCGCTTGATCCGCCGCACGGATACGATCCGCCTGGTTGACAGCAACCCCTGATGGGCTCACCGTCTGCTGCCCTCCCTCACCGTCAGTTGGTTGACTTCTTTTCTTTGGAGCGGGAACTCCAGGTACGCTTTTCGTCGGCTTGTTCGGCGACGCGTTACTTCCGTCACTGTTAGTATCCTCCGGCTCGGGGGATTTTGACACGCAAACTACGGTCACCGCCGGGGTGCCACAATCGATGCAACCAGTCGTATGGCAATTGTATACACTCGTTCCGTCCTCCTCGTCTTCGTCATCTGCGTAGATCTCCCACGCGAATCCAGCGGACGCGTACTTGGTGCATTCGCCATTCGCATTGCAGGTACGGCAGATTTCGGTCCCCGAGACGACATCCTCAATGCACACCGTGCCGTCTGCCTCCTCACAGAACTGCAACGACTGTCCGTGGCAGTCACGGATCATCTCATCGAAAGCGAGGCGCTCGGCCTCACACGCCGCGTCACACGTGCAGACATCCGATGTGCCGGATACGACATATTGACAGAAGCTCGGCAGAGTCGAGCCGCAACCGGTGAGATCCTGTGGACTGACCGTCGGGAAGGCACTCTGCACCAACGAGCTGGTGGGGGGACCGATAGGCCCCCCCATGCACACTTCTTCGCTCGGTTGAAAGCAGTTCGGGCAGTTCCCGCCGCATTGCATGGGTAACAACTCCGGGGGACCGGAAAAAAGCAAGCACTCCTCGGGTACATCTACGACCTGACTACAAGTGGTCGGTGGTGGCGTCAGATTGGGATCGTCAGTAATCGTCGTATAGTCGCCGCCCGGCTCGCAATCAATCAACTCGCAGTAATCACAAAATGCCGTCGCTGGACCTCTGTATCCCGGCTCGCCAGGCTTCGGAGGGCCGGGGCAAAAGGGCTCAGGCGGCGGCGCGAGACGTCCGTCGGGTTCGACCGTGATCCCCGCCTCGCTCATGCCGAAGGAATCCTCATAGTGTGTGGAACGCTGATCATAGAGCGATAGATGCGCTGCAAATCGCCCACTCGGCAGAATGTTGAGCCCGCACCCTTCTGCGAAGACCTCGGTGAAGCTTCTGAAAGTGGGGGTCGCTGCCATCAACGGCAAAGTAGCGATCTCATTGACTGAGGGCTTGCACAAGAATGTGCCGCCGCCACATCCCGGCGCGCCGCCGTCATCCCGACACGCAACGTCTTCCACTTGTCCTGCCTTGGCACAACAATGCCGGCTGCTGGGTAGCGACGTGACCGCGGACCCAAGTCCGCCGGACAGAACAAATCGCGGATTAGAGGCCAGCCACGGAGTTTTGCCGCTCAACTCTACGGCAGCGACGAAAAACTGACGTGCTTCCAAATACAGCCCTCCCGTAGAATCTTCGAATGCTTTTGGATCGAAGACGACTATGAACAGATCCCCGGAAAAATCGTCCACCGTGGTGTCTAAGTCTGCTTCAAATCCAACGACTGCAGGGTCATTCGCCTGACCAGCGAGCAGCGGAGCAGCCTCATCGGTGAAAGACTGGGGGGCCTTCTCGAAGTATCGTCCTGAGATTGCCAGATAAAAGGCTTCCCACGGAATCACATGCACAGTTTCTCCGACCGATGCTGCATAAGCGCTCCCGGTCGAGGTCAGCGGGTCGCCATTTAAAAATGGTGGTGCGGCAGGAATCGAAGAAGAGAGCCCGGGCGTACAGATTCCGAAGTAGCAGGCCTCGTCGACCGGGCAGGCCGTTGGCGTACTCCATTCACCACATCCCCCGACATCGACACATGTTTGAGTGGCCTGGTTTGCATCGCATCTCGCCGCACCAATAGTACATGCATCGGCGGGGCAGACGTTCTGTTGTACGGTTCTGAGAGGTTGGGCAGGCTCGTGCTCTTCTTCCTCCCCGCATGCTACAAGCGCGAAGAGAATCGCGCAGATAAGGTATAATTGACTTTTCATTGGGGTCCCCCGGAAATGCACTCAAAAGTGTCTTGGTCGTTCTTAGATTGGTCTAGCCTAGACGTTCGCCATCCACACATCAACGAATAAAATGCAAAAAGTAAGAGTAGGGCATGTCTGCCGGGTTTCAGGCCTCCGGCACTGCAACCTCCCTCCTCGGCCGCCTCTACCACGCGACAGGCGTCGCCTCGGCCATCCTGATCCGAGTCGAGCTGCATCGGATTCGAGATCTCAGGACAGTTGTCACCTGACTTCAAGACAAAATTCTCCGCTTCGTCGCAGAGAATCTTGCGACGACTCTCGTCACCTACACCATCGCGATCAAGATCCGCGAAATAGACTTGAGGAATCCCGGAACTCGGGTCCAATGGATCGCAATCCACATCGTTCGCGAAGCCGTCTCCGTCGATATCACCATCACAACCATCGCCGAAACCGTCTCCGTCCGTATCTTGCTGCTGATCGCTCACATTGACGACGTCCGGACAGTTGTCCAGAGCGTCGGGCACCGAATCGCCGTCCCGATCAACGCTGCACGCGTCACCAACCCCGTCCTCATCGGAATCATGCTGCGAGGGATTTCTGGTCCGGGGGCAATTGTCGACAGCCTCTTCAATGCCGTCTCCATCTGAATCGGGATCACACGCGTCTCCGAGTCCGTCTTCGTCCTGATCATACAGAAGCGGATTCGGCACCATCGGACAGTTGTCTTGATTGTCTTCGACTCCGTCTCCATCACGATCGGTTTCGCAAGCATCTCCAATCTGGTCGCCGTCGAGATCACTCTGGGACGCATTCGGCACGCTGCGACAGTTGTCATTCTCATCGGAGATTCCGTCCCCGTCGTAATCGTCCTGACACGAATCTCCCACGCCGTTGTTGTCATTGTCGTGCTGTTCGGGATTGGCTAAAACTGGACAGTTATCGTCAGCATCGCCAACGCCATCGCCATCATCATCGTCGTCGCACGCGTCTCCGATGGCGTCCAGATCGGTATCGGCTTGAAACGGATTGCGCAGCCACGGGCAGTTATCCGACGAATCGGGGATCCCATCGTTGTCGTCGTCGTCATCACAAGGGTCGCCGACCCCATCGACATCATGATCGTCTTGAGAAAAATTTGGAGTAAGGGGGCAGTTGTCGGTCTCGGCAACACCGTCTTCGTCGGCATCGTCGTCACATTCGTCGCCTACCGCATCGCGATCTGTATCGTCCTGACCAGGATTGTCAGCAAGCGGACAGTTGTCACTTTCGTTCGGTATAGAATCGCCGTCCGCATCTTCGTCACACGCATCCCCGAACGAATCCCCGTCGACATCCGACTGGGCAGGATTCGAAGTGCGGGGGCAATTATCTGAGCCCAGCACACCGTCACCATCTACATCTGCATCGCAGAGATCCCCGGCCCCGTCCTGGTCCAGATCACGCTGAGCCGGATTTGCAATGGAAACGCAATTGTCGACGGAATCGACGTGTGAGTCGCAGTCCGTATCGGGTCCGAGACCCGCGAGTTCCTGGATCATTCTACGCAGGAGTGTTTTCTCAACCATGGTTGGGGTGAGTGTAAAGACATCCCAACCTGCGACATATCTGACTTCGCCACTCACTTGATGCCGAAATAGCACTGTATCGCCGGCAACTGTGCCCAATGCGGTCGCCCCTGTTATGCTCGATGGCTGTGAGTAGACTCGATATTCATCTACGCCCCCCGCAGGCCAAAGTCGGCCCCGAACATCGAATGTTGCGGGCGCGCAGGCCATCACAGGGCCCGTACTTGCTGCGTTCGAGACGGTCATCGTCGGCTGAAGGCTCGCGACGTAATCAATACCTGAGTAAAGCGAGAGGATACGGGGTAGGGTCGAAGGCGTGTTGGGTTGTCTCATCACCACATCGCAGCCGTCGTCGATTCGAGGCCGGTCTTCAACCATATAGTGAGTTTCGAAGCCGAGACTCCGAATAACCTGCGAGTACTCAGGACTCTTGTCCTGACAAACGATCAGCGCGGATGCAGACGCCGGTATCGCCACGACGAACATGGTGATTAACGATCCCACGAACCTTCTTCTGCCGAGCATCCCGAGAAGAAAAAGAACGCAGAAGAAAAAGCCTCCGGGCGCGTCGACTCCCGACATGCTGCACCCACCTGGCTCTTCGCGTTGCCGCGGCTGTGACGGCAACTCGCACGCGTCCCCGACCCCATCACGATCACTGTCGATCTGAGCGTCGTTGAAGACGTCTTCGCAGTTATCGCCACCGATGAGGACAAACCCGCTCGCGCTACCTACGCATCTTGTGTCGGCGAGGCCTTCACCCCAGCCATCACCATCGGAATCGTCCCACAGTTCTAGATTCTGGAATCGACTCGGATCATCGGGAGCGCAGTCTTCTGCCCCCCAGCCATCACCGTCAGCGTCTCTTTCGCATTCGAGTTGTCCGTCTGTCGAATTATTTTCGGCCCCCGCGCTTGGGACGTATGGGCATCGGTCGATGCGATTCGAGAGGCCATCACCGTCTATATCCGAATCACAACGATCCCCCAGGCCGTCTTCGTCGACGTCTTCCTGCGCAGTGTTCGCCAGGTCCGCGCAGTTATCGTCTTCATTGAGAACTGAGTCGCCATCTCGATCAGGATCGCAGAGATCACCCTCTCCGTCTCGGTCGAGGTCGCCTTGCAAAGTATTCTCGACGTTCGGACAATTGTCCTTCGAGTCTTCAATGTCATCGCCGTCCAAGTCACCTTCACACGCGTCACCAACGCCGTCTCCATCTGCATCGGATTGGTCAGGATTAGAGATGAAGATGCAATTGTCTTCCAGATCATCGACCCCATCGTTGTCGTCGTCCGGATCGCAGGCATCGTGCAGTAGGTCTTGGTCCGCATCACTCTGAGACGGGTTGAAGACCAACGGGCAGCCATCGACTGAGTCAGGGACTCGATCGCCGTCACTGTCAGAGTCGCAAAGATCTCCCCGACCGTCACCATCCAGATCCTCTTGTTGAGTGTTCGGAACCCGTGGGCAGTTGTCTGTGATCTGATCCACTCCATCGCCGTCTGCGTCGGAATCGCAAAAGTCCCCAAGACCATCGGCGTCTTGATCATCCTGTAGCGGATTGAAGATAGCCGGACAGTTGTCTACGGAATCTTCAATCTCATCTGAGTCCTTATCCCCGTCGCAAACATCTCCGACTCCATCTCCATCGGCGTCCACTTGTGACGGATTGTTCATCCATCTGCAGTTATCGGAATCGTTCGGTATCCCGTCCCCATCGACATCTGAGTCACAATCGTCTCCGATACCGTCCTGATCTTGATCAAGTTGATCATTCGGGAGGCCCACGCAATTGTCGATATGGTCCCAGCTTTGATCGCAGTCCATGTCAGCCCAACCCACGATCCATGCGACAAGGCGCAGAAAAGTTTGTCGAGCCTCCGCAGACGCCCCCGGATAGTGAGCAGCAAACCCCACATGGTAGATAATCCCCGAGTCGAGAGGTCTCGAGGCAAAACGATTCAACATCGAGAGGCCAACCCCGGCGATGCCGTACCGGTTGACCCCCGGCGGTGGATTGAAGGCATCAACCGCCGTGTAATAGG
>CAYFTY010000048.1:0-11584 GCA_964346045.1 uncultured Bradymonadales bacterium
CAGACCGGTCGCACCAACTATATCGACACGTCCAAAGGGCTTGTCTCGCTTGGTTCAGCGCATCGCTTCGAGTTTTCGGGCGTGAAATTCGTCGCGAGCTGGTTTTTACAATTTCAGGCGCTTTTCGAGCGAACGACCGACAAAGAGGTCCTGGCCGACTATCCAACCTGCGGTGATGGCGTCGAGGTGCTCTGCGACGAGATACCCGACTCGTTCGTCGACCCCGAAACCGGGCAGCCGGCAAGCGAGGCGCAGGGGCTTCAAACGGGCAATCCGGGCTTCCCGGGATTTGTGGCCGGCGGTTGGATCGGCGCGCTGGGTGCGGAGGTGACGTTTTGAAAAGACTCACGCTCGTAGCCATGTGTCTCGCCCTTACTTCATGCGGCATCGAGAGGGGTGAGTCGAGTTTTGGCGACCAGGTGATCGACGACGACCTCATCGATATGGAGGTGAACCGCTCGGATGTCGGGGTCGGCGAGGGCCCGGGGGCCGGCACGATGTCGGGAACCTGGCTGATGGTCGACGAGGGCAGTACCTGCGTGCTCAATGTCGAACAGCTCGCCGTGAGTTATTTCGTCGTCGAGTTGACCCAGGACGGACGCCGTCTCACCGAATCGCGAACCCTTTGCGAGCAAAATTACAGTGAGCTCCTCGGACTGCAGATCCAACTTTCTGACGAGGCGCGCCAGGCCATCGAATGGCAGCAGCTCGACCCCGGACTGATCAGTGGTCTACAGCTCGGCGGCACCTACTCGTCGGGGACCGTACTCGCGCTCTGGGGAATCGAACTCGAAAACCCGTACGACGAAAGCATCCCCGAAGACCCAGAAGACCCACGGGTCGTCGACTCAGATGATGACGGGAACCCCGCTATCACCTTTAGCTTCGAAGGTAGCAGCTGTGAGCGCTACACCGCACAGAAGCAGCTCTTCCGATACACGGGAACCCTGGTCGCGCCCAACGATGTGCGAGGCTCTACCGTGACCGTGACCGACGTCGAAGTCTATGACTCATCAGCCCCCCTCTGCGGCGTCGCCCCACCGGTCCGTTCCAATGATCCGGAGAGCTTTTTCCGCATGATACGCGCCGATGGTCTCGGTGGCTCACTCAACGCCGACAATGATGGAGACGGAACGATCTCGTGCGCCGAGGCCGCGCCCTATTTCGACTCGATCCTCGAGCTTCGCGAGGCGAACGACGATCGTTGCGAGCTCGACTGAGTCGACTGGCAGCGCGATGCGACTCCCGATAAACTCGTGTCGCATTCACCCGAGCCGAGAAATCTAATGAATTTGCGATGGTGCGTTCTCGTACTTCTTGCCGCCCTTCTCTGCAGCTGCTCGGACGACTCGTCGTCCGATCCGGCACCAGGGGTCGAAATCACCTTCCCCGAAGAAGGACAGATCGTCACCAATGACAGACTGCGCGTCGAAGGCACAGCCTCGAACGTCAATTCGGTCGAGGTCAATGGTGTGACCGCGGATGTCGCCGGGGGAGAGTGGGAGGTCGTCGTTCCATTCGAACAGGGTGAGGTGAGCGCAACCGCTTCGGCGGCAGGCGCGAGCGACACCGTGAATTTCATCGTCGACTCGGTGGGTCCCAAAATCACGATCACCTCGCCCGAGCGGGGCCAATACACCGAATCTGAAATGGTCACGGTCAGCGGTACGGTCCAGGAAGAAGGCGCAGGTCTGCAATCGGTCGATATCTACGGACAGACCATCGAACTCGACGACTCCGGAGCCTTCGAATTCGACTGGCCGCTCAGCCCCGGGCTCAACGAGATCCAGGTCAGAGCGCGAGACCGCGCCGGAAACGAAACCGACGCGTTGCGCGGCGTGATGTCGGGCGCGACGATCGACCCCATCGAGAATATCAACCCGGCCTTTCAGATCTTCGTGCGACAAGAGGCGATCGATACGGTCGAAACCGTGATGGAGTCGCTGTTGACTCCTGAATTCCTGACAGAATTTGTCAGAGAATCCCTGACATTCGAAAACGTCGACATCCAGGCCATTTCCTTTGACCCCATCGACATCGAGCTCGTGCCCCGCATGGGCCGTCTCGACCTCGAACTCTATGTGAGCAACGCCAATCTCGATGGTTCGTTCACGATCGGCGACGCGACGTATCCGACCACGGTGAATGTGGCCAAATTCAAAATCACGATCGAGATGCGCCTGCAGCCCGCGATGGACGGAACCCTCGACTTTTCGTTCGGCACGGCTGCCCTCGATCTCGCCGAGGAAGATCTGACCTTCATGATTCAAGACCTGACTCAGGATGACGTCGAATTTCTGCGCGACCTCGTGGTCGACGTCGCGCGGCAGGCCTTTGGAGAGCTGTTGAGCGAGACGATCTTCGACGAACTCTACGATCCGGCAATCTTCAATCGACGCGTCGAGATCCTCGAGCGCGAGCTCGCCTTCGAGGTGCGTTTCGAAGAGATCGACATCTTTCCCGACGGCATCCTGGTTCGAACCTCAATCCGCATGCCCGACGAGAAATATCCAGACGTGCGCGAGGTGCCGGGTGCCTTGAATCGCGAGACCGGCAATCCGAACGGCCCCATGACCATGAACGACATCATTTTCACCAGCACTCATAACGCGCTCGATCGCCTGCTCCATGGAGTATGGCGTTCGGGTCTTTTGCATCAGGACCTACGCGGCGACGACTTCGGCGGACTCGAGCTACCCATCGAATTGACCTCCGATCAGCTCGCACTGGTGCTCGACCCGCAGATCAACAATCTCGCGCCGCCGGGCACTCAGGCAGGCATCTTACTGCGGCCATTGCTTCCGCCTGTCGTCGCACTCGACGCAGATGGAGCTATCACGGTGAAACTCGGCGAGTTCATGATCGACGTGATGCTCTTTCCGGACGGTGGGCCCGTAAAGGTCGCCAGTGTGGCGTTCTTTCTCGACCTCACCGTGTCGCTCTCGATCGAAGGCGTGATCGTGAGCCTCTCGTTCGATACCGAGCTGCGAGCCGATCTGGCCGACGAGCCCGAATTCGACCTCGATGACGAAGCCACCGAAGAACTCCTCGAAGGTATTGTGGCTCTCGTACCCACCGTCCTCGAACAATCCATTGACCTGCGGGGAGAAGCTGATATTACCTGGGTCACATTACAAAACCCCGAGATCGAAATTCACGGCCTTCGGACCGACCACGCGACCGTCTCGCTCGAGATGGTAGCCAACCCCGAAGGCATTTCGTCTCTCTGACGTGAGAAGAAGATGAAGAAAGTATGGCTCGCCTTGCTCGTTTTTGGACTCGCTGCCTGTGGCGGTGACTCCAGCGAGACGGACCCGAACAACTCGAATAACGTCAATCATGGCTCGGATGCCGGAAATAACGGCAATAACGGCAATAACGCCAACAACAGCAACAACGTGAACAACGTTGGCGATATGGGCGGCAATCATGACGTCGACATGCCCCCTGACCCCATGCGGGCAGAATCGGGGCTCGATGCGCGCCCGTCCAATTCGACTTGCCTGGCCGTCGAACGTCCACCTGCGACGACCGATGTGCGACTCGAGCGAGCCTTTTCGAATCTTTCGTTCACAAACCCGGTGTGGATGCAGCAGGCGCCAGGCGATGACGATCGATGGTTCTTGATCGAGCAGCCCGGCCGCGTACGCGTCTTTGATAATCAGGAAGACGTACAGAGCGCCGAGACCTTCATCGATATTCGCGACCGCGTGACAGACGGTGGTGAGCGGGGTCTTCTGGGCATGGCCTTTCATCCGGACTGGCCCAATAACCGTACCGTCTATCTCTCCTATACCGGGCAGGATGGGGGCCTTACTTCCTTTGTCTCGGCCTTTGAGGCCAATCAGGCACTCGATTCGCTCGACCCCGATAGCGAGGAGCGGCTGATCTCGGTCGACCAGCCCTATGGCAACCACAACGGCGGCCAGATCAGCTTTGGACCCGACGGATATCTCTACTGGTCGCTCGGCGACGGCGGCTCGGCCAACGACCCCCTGGGCGCCGGCCAGGATACCGACATACTGCTCGGCTCGATGGTGCGCATCGACATCTCGGGCTCGCCCTATTCGATTCCGCCCGACAATCCCTTTGCAAACGGCGGCGGTGCGGCCGAGATCTTTGCCTGGGGCCTTCGCAACGTGTGGCGATTCAGTTTCGATCGCGAAACCGGCGAGCTCTACGCTGCCGATGTCGGGCAGAATGCGTGGGAAGAGGTCTCGATCCTCGAGCTCGGCGGAAATTACGGCTGGAACGCCAAAGAAGGCTCGAATTGTTTTGCCGTCGATCCCTGCGACGAAGGTCCGTGGATCGATCCGATCTGGGAGTATCCCCACGAGAATAACAACCGGTCGATCACCGGAGGCTACGTCTATCGCGGCGACGACATCGCAGGTCTGCAGGGTACCTATCTCTTTGCTGATTTTGCGTCGGGGCGTATGTGGGGTCTCTTCTACGACCAGGATGGTGAACCCGATGCGCGGCAACTCGCCGAAACAGGCCGCTCGATTTCGTCGTTCGCCGAAGCAAACGATGGAGAGCTCTACTTTTTGGATTACGGCGGCTCGGTGCACCGCATTCTGCCTCCCGAATCTTCGCCGACCAATAATTTCCCGCAGCGCCTCAGTGAGACCGGATGCGTCGATCCCGATGACCCGACGCAGCCGGCTGCAGCTCTGATCCCCTACGAGCCCAACGCCCAGTTCTGGTCGGACGGAGCCCGTAAACTACGCTGGGCAGCGATCCCCGATGGAGAGACCGTCACCATCGACGAAAGTGGCGATTTCGAATTCCCCAACGGAACTGTGCTCGTGAAGTCATTCGAGCTCGACGGGCAACTCATCGAGACGCGCCTGATGATGCGCCACGATGATGGGGGCTGGGCCGGCTACACCTACGAATGGCGCGACGATGGGTCGGATGCTGACCTGCTTGCCGCGGGCAAGCGAAAGCGGATCGGAAATCAGGAGTGGATCTATCCGAGCCGCGCCGAATGCATGACCTGTCATACCCAGGCGGCCAAACGCTCGCTCGGCCTCGAGGTACAACAACTCAATGGCGACTTCGTCTACACTTCGACCAATCGCATCTCGAATCAGCTCGAGACGTGGCAGTCGATCGGTATGTTCTCGAGCGATCTCGTCGATGAAGTCGAGAATCTGCCGGCACTCGTCGACCCCTACGGTACCGACCCGGTCGAAGAGCGAGCAGCGGCGTATCTTCATACCAATTGTGCTCAATGTCATCGCGCCGACTCGACTCTGCGCGTCGATTTCGACCTGCGAGCCCAGACTCCGCTCGCCGAGCGTGGCATCTGTGACGAGCCGCCGACCGGCGATGATCTCGGACTCGACGATGCAGTGCTGCTCAGCCCGGGAGACCCCGAAACCTCGCTCCTCTATCTGCGCACCAATCGGCGTGATGCGGCGGGCATGCCAGCCCTGGGCTCGGCGATCGTCGATACCCAGGGTGTGAGCCTGCTCGAGCGTTGGATCCAGGCGGTGGATTGCCCATGAAGCGATTGGCTCGCATCCTTGCGGTCGCGGCCGTATGCCTGGTCGCGACCAACGGCTCTGCGCAGACGACGCTCGAGTCGGGCGTCGAGGCTGCGCTGCGTGCTCAGGGTGCAGGCAACGCGCCGCTGACCCAGGCTGGCGCGAAATTCGCGCATATTGCCATCGCCGAGCGACTTCCCAGCGGTCAATGGCTCTGTGAAGTCGTGCTCGCTCTCGACGAGAGGGAAATTCGTTGGCCATTGGGCATGCGGGTGTCAGAAAAAGATGGCACGTGGGAGCCGAGCTGGCAGCCTTCGATCGAGTACGCAAAAGCACTCAAGAATATGCTCGCGAGCGAGCGCCTGCCTCGGGCAGAAGGCAGCGGCTCGTGGCATAGTGCGAGACGGCTTCCGGCGATGCCTGTGATCGTGACCTCCAAACGATATGTGACGCCCTTTGGCGCACTCGACATCAAAGACCGCGGTGGTGAACTACGCCCGTCGATCCCCCTTCTGAAGCACGCACAGCGATGGGTCACCGAGGCTCTTGCCGACGATCCAGGCCCCGCAGCCATCGACTTCATCATCGATGCTTCGATCTCGTGGCGCACCCTCAACCGTGCGCTCTTCAGCATCAGCGCAGCCGGGCTCTATCAGGTTTTCATCATTGCCCGGGGCGAGTCGGGTTGGACATGGGTCGGTGGCGCCGCCCCGATCGCTTTTCAAAAGGCCAAGGGCCCTCCCGGCGTGGTCGTGGGGCTTTATCCTCAGGGAGTAGGACTCGGAGTCCGCCTCTCGATGGAAGGCGAGGTGCTCGAGGATGAATCGGCGTGCAATCCCGAGATGACGCTCTGCATTTCAGATGTCGAATCGTTTGCGACAGCCCTGACCGCTCAGACCTCCGAAGCCCTCTCCAAGCGCGCCACCCCACTCGACACCGCCATGGTGGGTGCCACCGAAGACCTCAAAGCCGGCACGGTGATCCAGTATCTCGACCGCGTGCATGAAGCACTCTCGGTCGCTCCTCACTCCATCATGCTGGGTTTGATTCAGAAATGAGACGATTCGTGGTGTGCACGATCATGGGGTTGATTTTCTCGAGCGTTGCCTGCAAGCAGGAGATTCGCGACGACGATCCACCGACCGCCAAAAACCCCGCTGCGACCGAGCCGAGCGAATCTCTGCCCGATCCACTCGCAACCGCCACCTCGTGGATCGAAGCAGACAAGCGAATGGGGCTGAGCGACGAGACCGAGAAGATTACCGCATCGCTCGAAGAAGACGCCGTCGTCCTGCGTCTCTTTCGCCAGGATGATTCGTATTTCGCGCTCGTGGCCGGCGACTCCCCTGATCGCGTTGTTCCCGCGATACTGCTGAGAATCGACAAAAAGGACGGCGCCTGGTCCGTCACTCAGACCGAAGCCGCGACCAGCGATCTTCTCTGGCCCGAAATCTGACCTCGGAGTCGCAGGCCCCTCTCGAACCACCGGTGGAACACAACCCGGTCTGGCAAGACCGACGGCCCTCTTCCGGGCGGCCTGAGCCCCGCGTACTGCCCGAGGTCATGGGCAAAGTCACGAACCCAACCCCGGTTGCGGAGCAGCACGTTCCATGCGATTGTCCGGGCATCAGAAACGATGTTTTAGGAACCACTTGCGAGGCTTCACGATGAAACGTTCTCTGCAGATTGCATTGCTCCTCGTCGCCGTCGCGGCTTTCGGCTGCGAAAAGGATTCAGACGCCAAAGCCGACGCGCCCAAAGAAGGGGCCGCCCAGGAGGATACAGGGCTAAAGACCGACAAAGGCGTCGACGCCGAAAAGAAGATCATCAAAATCGGCGCTCTCAACGACGAATCGGGCCCCGCCGCTTCGATCGGAAAACCCTACGCGGTCGGAAAACGCATCCTCGCCGAGCAGGTCAACGCCGGTGACTCGGGCATGCTACCCGAGGGCTGGACCATCGAATTGGTCGAAAAGGACCACGGTTACAATCCGCAGCAGTCGGTGCAGTCCTACAACGAGATCAAAGACGAAGTACTCTACCTTGGCACGAGCTTTGGAACGCCCAACACCCTGCCTCTTTTGAAGATGCTCGAGCGCGACACCATGGTCGCTCAGCCCGCATCACTCTCGTCGAAGATGGCCGAAAATAAATTCACGCCCCCCGCAGGCCCGGCCTATTTCTTTGAGGCCATGCGCGCCATGGACTTTGCCGTCAAACAGGCTGGCGGAGCCGACAAGGTCAAAGCCGGCATCGTCTACCAACAGGACGACTACGGCAAAGACGGTGTCTACGGGTGGGAGATGGCCGCCGAAGCATCAGGCGTCGAAATCGTCTCGCAGCAGACCGTCGCTCCGGGCCAGAAAGACTTCACGGCTGTCGTGACCGCGCTCAAAGACGCGGGTGCAACACACGTGATGTTGACCGTTCTGCCCTCGGCGACGGGACCGGTTCTCGGAACCGCGGCACAGCTCAAGTACATGCCGATCTGGCTCGGAAATACCGCCTCGTGGACCGATAAATTCTTCTCGCCCGAAGTCATTCCACCGGCCGTCTTTGGAAACTTCTACCTCATCAGCGGACTTCCCTACTGGGGTGAAGAAGTCGACGGCATGAAGAAATTCATGGAGGCCTATGAGAAGTACGGAAAAGAGATGAATCCGCCCGATAGCTACATCCTGCTTTCGTACATCCAGGGTCTTCAGGGACTCGAAGCTGCCAGGCGAGCGATTGAGGCTGGCGACATCACGCGCGAGGGCTTCGTCACCAGGCTGAACACGCTCGAAGATTTCGATGCGGGTGGTTTGGTTCAGCCGATGAATCTCACCGAGGTGCCCTATGTCGTGAGCACCCAGACTCGCGTGCTCAAGCCCAGGATGGGCGACAAGACCTGGGAAGTCGCGGCTGAGTACGCGGCACCCAGCGCCTACAAGGCCGAGGGCGGCGAGAAGTAATTCATGCTGGAAGTTTCGAATCTAGAGGTCGTCTACAACTCGGTGATGCTCGTGCTCAAAGGCGTGAGCATCAGTATTCCCGAGGGTGAGATCGTCGCATTGCTCGGCCCGAACGGCGCCGGGAAGACAACGCTTTTGCGTTCAATGACCGGTCTGCTAGACATCCACGAAGGCGAAGTCACCAAGGGCTCGGTGACGTGGAATGGCATCGATCTCGTCGACCAGAGCGCCCCCGAAGTGGTGCGCCTCGGTGTGAGTCAGGTCATGGAGGGCCGACGCATCCTGCCCGAGCTCACCGTCGAAGAAAACCTGCGCGCTGGCGCCTACGTCTCGTCGGATACCGACGAGCTGATGGAGTCATTTTACGAGCGATTCCCCATTCTGAATGATCGCCGCAAGCAACACGCTGGCTACCTCTCGGGGGGCGAGCAACAGATGCTCGCCATCGCGCGATCGCTGATGGCAAAACCCAGGTTGTTACTGATGGACGAGCCGTCACTCGGGCTTGCGCCCTTGATCGTCAAGCAGGTCGCCGAATTGATCCAGGAACTCAACGACGACGGCATGACCATTCTACTGGTCGAGCAGAACGCGTCGATGGCGCTGAACCTCGCAAGCTACGGCTACATCCTCGAGAACGGCAAGGTCGTCCTCGATGGCCCCACCGAAGAACTCAAAGCCGACAAAGACATCCAGGAATTCTATCTGGGTATGGGCGGCGGCGAGTCCACGAACTACCGCGATGTAAAACTCTACCGCCGCCGCAAGCGGTGGTTGTCGTAGTCTCTCGCTACGACTCTTTAGAACGATGCGCTCCCGGCGGCTACTGGCTCAGTCTTCAGCCCACCGACGTCTTCGACCATCTGCTGGAAACGCTGCACGTCTTCGGCCGATGACTCAAAGAGATCAGCGGCCCAGCGAGCACCGAGGACCTGATATACGAGCTCGACTTCCACCGTCGCGGGCGTCCCTACAACCGGCAACTCATAGAGCACGCGGTCCGATCCTGCGATGAAGTCATCGTCGCTCTCGACCCCAACCGGCGACGTGGCCTCGGCATCAGGATGCGTCTGGCTCCAGCCTCGAGGCAGCAGTCGATTATCCTTCAGGTACGAAGCCGCCGAAAGGATATGCACCGTGGGGCCGAGCTCGGTATTGCCGAGCACTGCCTGGTAAATCTGGACGTTCTGCGGTGACGTAACGACAGGATGATGCGGCTCGATCGGCCCCGAGGGCTCTTCGATCGCAAGTGGCGATCCGTCGGCTCCGACGATCTGGCCCTCGGCATTCCATCGCCCTGATTCGGCAAGAACATTGCCGTCGGCATCGAGCACTCGAGCCCGCAGCCATCCACGACGACTCGGATAAGCCGAGGGGAATTTATGACCGGTGAGGTTCGTAACCTCGACCTCGAAACGTGCCGTCGAACCCTCGACTCCCAGCGTTTGCACCTCGAGTTCGGCCGTTCGATTCTGAAGTTGCTCGCGCGTCAGTCGCAGCGTGAGATCGAACGCTTCCGCGGGTGCCGTCACGTTGAGTTCGTCACGCTTCGCCTTGAAGATCTCGGGTAGCAGGGTATTGCCCCCGACGAAAATATGCCGGTGGTAGGGAGATCGTTCGGATGCCGGCGGAAATGAGCCGCCGCCGGGTCGATGCGCGAGTTCGGTCATGATGAGATTACCGTCTTCGTCCGTCGAAGGCATATGACACCCCTGGCAGGTCGCCGCCTCAGGCGCAGGAGAGTCGGTCTCGGTATTGAAATCAGAGTTTCGCCATTCGAGATAGGGCGTCTGTTCTGCGAACTTCGAGCCCTCTACGATCTGACCGTCCGGGCCAATGGGCTGAGTGAAGAGCGTATGACAGGTGGCGCACTGCGCTGATTCACTGAGGTGCGTCGAGTACACGGGAACAAACCCGGAGTTCATCTCCATGGGACGCGTGAATGGGTTCTGATGCGGACCATAGATCTCGCCCATCGTATTGAGTGTATATCCGCCCGAGTAGCTTCTCTCTTCGCCCAGTCCTTCGTCCGTCATCGCGTGGCAAGCAACGCAGGTGACCCCATCGGCCCCGAGTCGCCCACGCACATTATCGGTCTGCAGGTCGCTCAGCCGAGGCGCCTCTTGCGAAAGAGCCGCGTCTGCCGCTCCGAGAGGCGCATGACAGGTCAGGCATTTCGATTCGATCGCGCCACTCAACTCCGGGTGGCGAGCACGCTCGATCGCAAGGACGGCGAGAAAAAACGGGTCTCGTGCGCTATTTGCCTTCATCGTCGATTGCCAGAGGTCGACCGGCGCCACCGACCGACCACTCGAGTCTCTCATGGCCGCAGATTGACCGTCGTCGGCATGGCACTCCGCGCACACATGCTGGGTTGCAAATGCGTCGGTCTGTGCCTCATTCGCGGCGATGACCTCGACCGCTTCGAGTGGATCACCGGTGTCGTCGGGTGTTCCAAGATCCGGATTCATCGAATCTGCGTCTCTTTGCCCATCGGCGTCGGAATTGGAACTCATGTCTGCTTGCGACGCACCCGGGTCGGTGTTCGCAGGATCACCGCTACAGGCGAAAAGCTGACCAACGAGGAGAATCAGGGCAATACCAGTTGTGACGAGCCGCATACGAATATCTCCGAATAGTGACGATACCGCGATCGTAAGACGCAAATGGTATGCCAGACGGGGCATCATGGAAAGAACAAGGCTTATCGCCCGGCAATACAGGCCGTTGCCCACTTGGGTGCCGCGACGAGCGCATCGCGGAAGGGCGGAATCCGTTGCAACGTGAAACAAAACGTCTCAAGCTTTGCGACGTAGTGAGAGGGCGAAGCCGGACAGCGTCCGGCCAAGGGGGAATGAAGATCGTGCCGCTGGAGACGTCCCAGCCTTATGTTTCGAACTTCATCCAGTGATTCGGCACTTCGCCTTCCCATCCGCCGACTGCGCCGGCACCTGCGCTTCAGGAAGGAGCTCTTTGCTTCGTTCGGAAAGGACGGGTTGTGGCGGTTACTCTGCAGCGGCTTCGAATAACGAGGCCAGTTGGGCGAGGAGTCGGTCTCCGGTGGTTGAAATTTCGTCGAGCAGATAGCGGCATCGAGGCTCGGCGCGCTCGAGATAACGCTCGAGGATGTGCATACGC
>CAYFTY010000049.1:0-11572 GCA_964346045.1 uncultured Bradymonadales bacterium
CAGTGCTTCGTCGAATCGTGTCGTGTAGGCCATCTCAGGTCTCGAAATAGTCGATGACGCGCCGCTGGCGCGAGGCGCTGCGCGCGCGAGTTTCTGCCCACTGGCGCAGAGCTTTGATCTGATCTTCGTACGTTCGATAGAGCGGAATCGTCTCTTTGATGGCGTATTCGAGGTCGGCCTTTTCGATCTCCCGCTCTTCAGCAAATGCCGCATACATCGCGCTGATCACGACCTGTTCGAGCTCGGCTCCGCTGAAGTATTCGGTGCGTTGCGCCAGCTCTTGCACATCTGCCTCGTCAAAAAAGCGCCCGCGTCGTGTCAGATGGATCTTCAGGATTTCCTGACGCTCGTGTGGCTCAGGCAAATCGACGAAGAAGATCTCGTCGAAGCGTCCTTTTCGCAAAAGTTCGGGAGGAAGAGCCTCGACGTTATTGGCGGTTGCGACCAGAAAGCTCGGCGAGGTTTTCTCTTGTTGCCACGTCAAGAGCGATCCCAGGACGCGGGTTGCGCGCCCGTCACCGCCTTCGCCGAAGCCCTTTTCGATCTCGTCCATCCAGAGCACGCAAGGTGCAATGGCGTCGGCCGTACGCAGGGCATGGCGCAGCGCCTCTTCGGGTGAGCGACGACCTTCGAAGATCGCGCCCAGATCGAGGCGCAGCAGGGGCAGTCCCCAGTGGCGCCCGATCACCTTGGCCGTCAGTGATTTTCCGCAACCTTGCACACCGATGAGCAAGAGACCTTTGGGAGCGGGAAGCCCGTAGACCCTGGCTTCGTCGCTGAAGGCTTTATCGCGCTCGCGAAGCCATCGCTTGAGTTCTTCGAGTCCACCAACGTCCGAGAGCCCCTGATCGAGTGGATGAAATTCGAGGGCTTCGTCGTTTCCGACGAGCTGCTGCTTTTCTTTGAGGATCGAGCTTTCAATGTCGAAGACGGCGTTTCGACGCTGCGCTTCTTCCCACTGCACGCGCACGCGATGAAATGCGCGATGTGCCTCGCGCGCCGTCAGCCCCATGGCTCCGCTGACGAGCGCGTCGCGATCGATGTCGGCATGGTCGTCTGCAAAAACCGTCTGGCATTCACGCATCAATGCATCGCGGTCCGGAAGCGGCATCTCGATACGCGTGATGTCTTTTTGCAGCTCGCCTGCGTCGATGCGTTCGGGACCGAGAAAGACGACGGTCTTTCCGAACATCGCGGCCGGACCCTCGAGCTCACGCAGGCGTCGGCGCGCCAGCGGATCGTCGAAGAACCGCGCGACGTCTTTGAGCACGAAGATCGCATTGGACTGCGAGCTCTCGATCACTTTGAGCGCATCGAGCACCTCGCCGCTCGACGGTTGTCCATCGAATCCGGTGACTGCACTCCACTCGCGCACCTGCCTCCGCTCGACCTCGGCGAGCTCGTGGAGCATGGCCAGGGCGCGCTCTTCTTCGAAGGTATCGAGGTGGATGAAGGCGTAGGGCGCTCGCAAGAGCGACCGGACATCGCGCAAAAATCTGGCGTGGATGCTCATGGCGCGAGTTTAGCGCGTGCGCTCGCTCGATGCGAGTTTTCTGGCAAATGCCTCGAGTTGTGGGGTTCGCGCGCACCCGATAGACTCTTCGAAGCGTCTTATTCCAGTGTTCAACCCGTGTGCCGAATTCGGCGCCAGAGGAGTATGTAATTCATGCAGGATCAGGAGCTCATCCAGGATATCTTGGAAGAAATTCAGCGCTGCGAAGACGAGGAGCGATATCGCTCGCTGCGCGACCAGCTCTACGGATTTGGAAATGAAATCGTCGACGTATTGCGTGACGAGCTCCATAGCCCGCATTACCGCAGGCGTATGACCGCAGCAACGAATCTGGGACGCCTCGGCGACACAGCCTCGGTGCCGGTTCTGACCCAGCTCCTGAACGATCCGCAAGCGGGCGTGCGCGAGATGGTGCTCTTCGCGCTCGGGATCCTCGGCGACCAGGAGGCAGTCGAGCCTATCATGGCTTCACTGAACGACTACGATGCCGACGTGCGGTATCGGGCGGTCGTCGCCCTCACCGATCTGAACTACCAGCATCTCGAAGATGTGCTCATTCGGGCGATGAGCGATGAGAGCTATGGCGTCCGCGAGCAAGCACTCTCGCAGCTTCGCACCATCGGGACACCGCGATCGGTTCCGGTGATTTTGAAGGCCCTTCTCGAGCGTGAGCACGAGATGCAGAAGATGGCCGAGGAAGCGCTCGACCGGCTCATCCCCAAGATGACTCGCGAGCACTATAAAAAGGTGCAGGAGCAGCTCACGCCGCGCGAGCGACGCCTGGTGCTGAACTACCTCGAAGCTCGCAATCTGCAGGAAGTTTACGGGACACTCTGGTCGCGACTTCAGGTCGTGTCCAAGCAGAGCACTCAGCAGCGCGGACTCGATAAATATGGTCGGCTGCTCGACCAGCCCGAAGAGCGCGAGTTGCTCGCGCGTGCCTACGGACGCGACGATGTCGTCGGACAACTCGTCGAACATTTCACCGACGACGAAACGACGCGGTCCATCTTGCTCGTCGGCGAGGCCGGGGTGGGGAAGACCGCCGTGATCCAGGAGTTCGCCCAGAAACTCATCGAAGAAGACGAGACCTGGAAAATTCTCGAGACGAATACGAGTGAGCTCATCAGCGGCACGCGCTATCTTGGCGATTGGGAGACCAAGCTCAAAGAGATGGCCGAAGCGATCATGAAGCATGACAAGGTCATCCTCTACCTCACCAATCCCAACGATCTCCTCGGCGCCGGTGCGCACTCGAAGAGCGACGAGAATTTTGCAGACTTCTTCAAGCCCTATCTGCATCGCGGGCAATTGCGCATGATCGCCGAATGCACCGAGGAGAGCCTGCGCAATGGCCTGACGCGCGACCCGGGTTTTTTGCGACTCTTCAGGCAGGTGAAGCTTCGCGAGATGAGCGATGAAGAAACGCTGCAGGTGCTCCACGCTCGCATGTCCGATCTGCAGGCCGGCAAACGAAATGTCGTCGCCGAGCGGGGCACCCTCGAGCAGGTCGTCGATTTTGCGCGTTCTTTTTATACGCGCAGCACGTCTCCGGGTCGTGCGTGTGACCTGCAGGATGCGCTCGTCGACTACGCGGGACGCAAGACGCCTCGAGAAGAAGAGGTCGTGGTGCTGAGCCCCGAGAAGATCCCGCCGTGTCTGAGCGAGGTCACGGGCATGAGCCTCGATCTACTCGATGATTCGATCCCGCTCGATCTCGAGGACACTCGCCGCTGGTTTGCGCAGCGACTCATCGATCAGGATGTGGCGATCGATGCGATGCTCGACCGTCTGGCCTTGATCAAGGCGGCGCTCGGAAGTCCCAAAAAACCGCTCGGGGTCTTCTTTCTCGTCGGCCCGACCGGCGTCGGTAAGACGTTTTTCACACAGCTCGTTGCCGAACGTCTTTTCGGCGATCGCGATCGGATGCTGCGTTTTGATTTGAGCGAGTATCAAGGCCGATATGCGGTCGAAAAGCTCATTGGTACGCCGCACGACAAGGACCGCGAGGGCCTCTTGACCGAGGCCGTCCGCAATCAGCCCTACTCGGTGCTCCTCTTCGACGAATTCGAAAAGGCAGACCAGGAGATCTTCAGTCTCTTTCTTCAGATCCTCGACGAAGGGCGCCTCACCGACGCTCGTGGCAATACGACCGACTTTCGACAGACGCTGATCTTTCTGACCTCGAACCTGGGAGCATCGCGGGGCTCGGTGGCACCCGTAGGCTTCAGTGAGAGCGAAAGTCGAGGCTACGGCGGCCACATTCGGCGAAAGCTCGATGACTTCTTTGCGCCTGAATTCCTCAATCGTCTCGATGATATCGTGGTATTCGAGCCACTGACCGAAACAGCCATGGACCGGCTGGTCCAGGTCGAGCTCGAGCGGGCTTTCGAGCGCCGTGGATTTCGCCGGCGTAAGATTGAAGTGCATGCCGACCGCAGCGCGCGGGGCTGGCTCGAAGAGAGAGGGTTTTCTGAACGGTTTGGGGCGCGCGAGCTCAAGCGGACGATCGAAAAGCATGTGCTCACCCCGATCAGTCGACTGCTCGTCAGCGATCCTGGCCCGCACGACAACAAAGCCATCCACGTCTCGGTCAACGACGACTCCGAGATCGCCGTTGCGTTTGAATCCTCGCCCCAGAAACCGGCGACGGTCCCCCGTAATCCGCCGAAAGTGTGATCAGGGCCGTCTCAAAATTTTGAGAGATCGAAAACGAACGGCTCTCGAATTTCCCTGATCTTCTGCCCGGTCGCCTCTAGCTCGGAGTGAAAAATGCGATGGTTCCCGCGCTATTGCGCCATTTGCGGGATCCTTTCCGGTTTTCGGAATCTCATGGCATGGCTCGTGCTTCTCATAGAGGCATGGACGAGACTACACACAAGATTTCTCCCTCGGCGCCGAATCCGCTACCATGGACGAAGCGACCCATATTACACCGCGGAGCACACGGGATGACGTTTCTCCGGTCTATTCTTCTCGCCTTTCTGGCTTCGACTTTCGCGGTTGGAGGTTTGACCGGTTGTGTAAACGAAGAAAAAGAACGCCCGAAGACGAATATCTTCGAGCCTCGCGAATATGGTGAGTTCGAATTCGATGCCGAGCCGGATATCCAGGCCATCAGCCGCATCAACTTTGGGGATGTTCCCGAGGGTACGACCGCCTATCGCGTCATCGAAGTGATGAACGAGGGTCGCGAAGACCTCATCATCCAGGGCTGGCAGGTGCCCGAAGGCTTCTGGCTCGAGTTCCCCGAGAATGTCAATACCGACGTGATTCGTCCGGGCGAATCCATCCGCGTGACGATCGCATATGAAGCCGTGACCGAACGGGAGGTCGAAGCCGAACTGATCATCGACAGTGACGACCCTCAGACGCCCAAGTGGCCCGTTCAATTGCTCGCAAACGTGCGCTTCCCGTGCCTCGAAATTTCGCCCGAACGGGTGGATTTCGGGCTCCTTGCTCCCGACCTCACAGCCGAGCGACGTGTACGCTTTTCGAGCTGTAGCCCCAATGCCGAGACGACGTTTTCGGTGGCTGGAATCGACGGCGATCGCGTCTTCGAGATCAGCTCGGAATGGCAGGATGTCGTTTTGCAGCCGGGTGAATCGGTCGAGATCCCAGTGCGCTTCGTCCCCAATGGGCCGGGCGAGTTCGAGGGCGTGATGCGCATCGAATCCAATGATTACGATCATGCTGAGAAAGAGGTCTTTCTATCAGGCGTCGGTGATGCCGAGCCGTGCCCGGTGCCTATCATTCAGGCGCGCGCAACCGGTCGCAACAGCGCTATCGCAAATCCTGTCGGCGTCTTCAACGGGCTCCCACTCGATACGGTGGTTCTGGATGCCAGCGACAGTTTTTATCCTGAAGGTCGGATCACCGAGTATCGCTGGAGCCTGATCTCGAGGCCCACCGACAGTTCGGCACGATTGCAGGAACCCGAGGGAGAACTCACGCAGCGCCTCTGGCTCGACCTCGCCGGCGAATATGTCGTCGAGCTCGACGCAGTCGGAAACGACGGAGTCAGCGCATGCCGCACCGCGCGAATGCGTCTCATCGCGACGGCAAACGAAGATATCCACATTCAACTGGTGTGGCGTACGCCCAACGACCCCAACCAGCTCGACGCATCGGGCTCGGACGTCGACCTGCACCTCTTGCACCCCAACGGTCAGTGGAATATCCGACCCTACGACTGCTTCTGGCAGAATATGGAGCCCGACTGGGGCGAGGCGCGCCGCCTCGACGAAGCCGGCGACCGCGTGGGGTATGACGATGATCCCTCCCTGGACATCGACGACACCGACGGTCGCGGACCCGAGAACATCAATCTCGATAATCCCGAGTCTGTGACATACGGCGTCGGCGTTCACTACTTTGCCGACCACGGCTACAGCATCAGCTTTGCAACCGTTCGAATTTTCATTGGTGGCGAGCTTTTCGGCGAGTTCATCGATCAGCGCATGTCAGATTCAGAATTCTGGCATGTCGCGGATATCGAATGGCCCGGCGGCGTCATCAATCGCATCGATCTTACGTACCCATCTTTCCCCCGGCAATAAAGGTGAAATGGGCCGTGTGAAGAACGCGTGCAGAAAATGCCACAGAGTTTTTTGAATTTCTCGGGCCACTTTGCGCGTTTAATAAGTGTGACGAGTTGGCGACGACGGATGGACCGTCTCTCGTACGACTCGACGACTCGAAATGAGGAGGCCGTGATGCAGCTTCCGGATTATCTCATCTACGACGAATTAGAACGCGAGCGGCAGGAGCGTCGCCGCCAGGACGACGAGCGACCTCGACTCGAGGTTCCTCGATATATGCCTTACTGGCCCGAAGACGAGGCTCAGGAGGAAGAAGAAGAAAAAGACCGAGGTGTCGTGATCATCCAGATGTAATCGCGATGCTCATCCACGCAGAAACCCCCGGCGGCATAGTTCCGTCCGGGGGTTTTTGATTTGCGCTTTGCTCAGGCCGCGTCCCTGTCCTTTTCTTCACCGCCAAAGACCGCGCGACCGTCGAAATGGGTCCAGAATTCGATCAGACGCGAGCGCGTCAGCGCACTGGCGTGGATGATCTGCTCGCGGCCTCCCTGAAACGAAGCATAAAGAAATCGATTCCCTTCGAAGACGCGGATGTCTTCGGGGCTATCTTCGGGACGATGGCGCAGGAAAGCAAATAGCTCGAGTGGGTTGATGAGTCGCATGATGGCTCCGTGCCTCGGGTTACGTCTCCTGCGTGCGACTTTAAAAAAGCAAGGCCTATGCCATCGCTTCGAACATCGAAATTCTCTGCAATGATGTAGGTTTAAGTGCGTTCGTGTATACAACACCTCAGATTTTTGAGGGTGTTGGGATGACGATCACCACCAAATTCTGAGTATCGAATCGCCGCGTTCATGCATCTCATCGGCACGGTTTCCACAGAACCTTAGCTAGGGTATAGGAATGTCGGCTTTAGCAACCGCACCACCCAAGATGATGGAAGACACATTTCGAGACCGCATCGAGTCGCTGCGCGCGAACTACCTCGACGATGTCCTTGCCCTGATTGACCGCGTGGTATTGGATACGACGCCAGCGGGATCGACGCTCGTCGATATGAATCGCTATCATATATCGACGGGAGGCAAGCGCTTGCGGGCTCTCTTGCCCCTTGCAGTCGCGGATGCACTCGGCGAAGACCCGGCACGGCTGGTTCCCTTCGCGGCAGCCTGTGAGCTGCTGCATAATGCGACGCTCGTCCACGATGACCTTCAGGATGGAGATACGACGCGTCGCGGCGAAGAGACGATCTGGACACGATTTGGTGAGGCCCAGGCGATCAACCTGGGCGATGCCATGCTCTACTGGACCCTCGCCCTGGCTTCGCGGCTCGATGGCCCCGCTGAGCGACGAGAAAAAGTGACGAATCGCATCGTCCGCGAAACGATTCGGGTGATTGACGGGCAGGAGCGCGAATTCCAATTGCAGCAGAGCGGGTCGCACACAGCCGAAGATTATTTCCGCATGGTCGAAGGCAAGACCAGCGGGCTCTTTGCTCTTCCGATGCTGGGCGCTGCTGCCTTTTGCGGTGCGAGCGATGAGTTGCTCGACGCCCTCGAACGCTCGTCCCAGCACCTCGGTGTGCTCTTTCAGATCCAGGACGACCTCATCGACCTCTATGGAGACAAAGGGCGCGAGCGTCGCGGAAGCGACATCGCCGAGGGAAAGATCTCGGCACTGGTCGTCCATGCTCTGACGCACGTCGAGGGTGCCGAGCGTGAGCGTCTCTCGACGATCCTGCATACCGACCGCGATGACGTGAGTGACACTCAGATCGACTGGGTGATCGAGCTATTCGACCGCTGCGGCTCGCGGCGCTATGCCCTCGACGAAATTGAACGCCGGCGCCGCGCCGCGCTCTCAGATGTACGTCTGGCCGAGCGCCCCCATGTACGTGATTTACTCTCGGCGATGGCCGACCTCTTCGTCGAGCCAATCCAGCCTCTTCTCGCTCGGTGACACCTTCGCACGTCGGGTTTGGCAACTCGCCGCTGATTCGTCATAACGTGGTCGCCGACTGCCATTTTCAGGACTTTGTCATGACCGAACCGACAGCTAATGAACCTCTCGTCGTATGCGGAGCCGGGCTCGCCGGCTCTCTGCTCTCTCTCTATCTCGCGCGACGTGGGTATCACGTCGATATCTACGAGCGTCGTGAAGACTCGCGCGAAGGAGAGTTCGTGGGTGGGCGTTCGATCAATCTCGCGCTTTCGACGCGCGGTCTGAATGCGCTGCGTGGGGTCGGTCTCGACGATGGAATCCGCAAACACTGCATTCCGATGCATGGACGGTTGGTGCATGATCTCGACGGAAATGTCGACATGCAGCCCTACGGCCGCGAAGGGCAGTACATCAACTCGGTGTCGCGCCAGCTCTTGAACGAAGTTCTGATGCAGGCGGCCGACGAGCATCCCCATGTGAATTTCCATTTCGAAAAGGCATGCGTCGACGTCGACCTCACCGATGGATCGCCCACCTTTGAAGATATGAGTACCGGCGAGCACGAAAAGGTCTCGACGCGCTATCTCTTCGCCGCCGATGGTGCCTATTCGGCCGTGCGACAGGTCTTACAGAAATCGGGGCGTTTCGACTTTTCACAGAGCTATCTTCCGCACGGCTACAAGGAGCTCGAGATTCCTGCGTTGCCCGATGGGGGCTGGCGCATCGAAAAGAATGTGCTTCACATCTGGCCGCGCCACGACTTCATGATGATCGCGCTTCCGAATACCGATGGAAGCTTCACGGTGACGCTTTTCATGGCCTTCGAGGGTGGTCCGAATAGCTTCGAGGCGCTGCAGACCGAACGAGACGTCATCGATTTCTTCGAGCGAGAATTTCCAGATTCCGTGCCGTTGATGCCTAATCTGGTCGAAGACTTTTTCGAGAACCCGACAGGGCCGCTGGTGACGATTCGATGTGAGCCCTACCACTGCGACGACCAGGTCCTTTTACTCGGCGATGCTGCCCATGCGATCGTGCCTTTTTATGGACAGGGCATGAACGCGGCATTCGAAGATTGTTTCATCATCGATCAGATCGTCGAGCGCTATGCACCAGACTGGGGCACGGTGGGCCGTGTCTTTTCGGCGACTCGCAAAGACGACGCCGATGCGATTGCCGATCTGGCCATCTACAATTTCCTCGAGATGCGCTCGAAGGTCGCTGATCCCAAATATCTGGTCAAAAACAAGGTCGACCGCGCCCTGCATAAGGCATTTCCGCAGCAGTGGATGCCGCTCTATTCGATGGTGACCTTTTCGAATATGCCGTATTCAAAGGCCCGCGAGCGCGCGGCTCGGCAAGACCGATGGCTGAAATACGGGACATGGGGGCTCGCGGGTGCGGGGGCCCTCGGACTCCTCGCTGCCATGCGACGTTGAGGGCGGCTCGGCTGGTCATTCCCCCTCGCAACTGCTAGACACGTGCATGAGGAGGAGTTGTCCGTGAGCACGAAATCTCAGACCACCGAAAAGAAGCCGAATCTGAGCGTCGATGAAGACGTTCTCGATCGGTACGAAGGCCCCATTCCGCGCCACATTGGCGTGATCATGGATGGAAATGGCCGGTGGGCGACCCGTCGCGGGATGACCCGTATTCGAGGTCATCATGAAGGCGCGACGGCCGTGCGACGCGTCGTCGAATCGTGCCGCTATCTCGGGGTCGAAGTTCTCACGCTCTATGCCTTCAGCTCGCAGAATTGGGGGCGTCCCGAAGACGAGGTTTCGGGGTTGATGACGCTCTTTGATTTCTACATCAAACGCGAGCGAAAGCGCCTGGTCGAGAATGGTATCCAGATGAAGACCATCGGCGACATCGACCGCCTCTCGCCCAAATTGAAGGCAGCGATCGATGATCTCGAGCAGGCCACCGGACATAACTCCGACATGGTCTTGCAGGTTGCCGTGAGCTATGGCGGCCGCGAAGAAATCATCCACGCGGTCAAAAGCATCGCGCGCGACGTCGAAGCCGGCGAACTCAGCGCCGATGACATCACCGAGAAACACCTCGAAGAATATCTCTACACCGAACGACTGCCCGATCCGGATCTGATCATCCGCACGAGCGGCGAGATGCGCATCAGCAACTTCCTGCTCTGGCAGATCGCGTATTCGGAACTCTATGTAACCGACGTCCTCTGGCCCGATTTCGATGAGGTGCACTTCGTGGCAGCCCTTCGAGATTTCGCGTCGCGACAGCGGCGATACGGCCTCACGGAAAAACAGATCGAATCGGAAGCATGAGTCGCGTCAAGGGCTACGTCCATCAAGCGATCGCCTACGGCATCGCCACCGCAGCAGCACTGGCCGCGGGCTATTATTCGCACCAGCACTTCCCCGACTGGCATCTGCTTGCCCATGTCGGAATCGCCGACCTGATCGGCACCATCGTGATCTTTGGTTTCAGTCGCATTCACGACAACTCGAGTCTCTATGATCCCTATTGGAGCGTCGCGCCGATCGTGATTATTCTGGTCTACGAGTCGATGGTGGTCGAGTCGCAATTCGCGCTCGTACTACTCGTTCTACTCTGGGGCGTTCGCCTGACCTATAACTTTTTGTCGGGCTGGTCGGGGCTCGACCACGAAGACTGGCGCTATCGAGACTTCCGCACGCAATTTCCTCGTGCTTACTGGCTCGTGAGCTTCCTGGGGATCCATCTATTTCCGACGATTCTGGTCTATCTTGGATGCCTGCCCATCTACTCGAGCTACTTTGCCGGCGGCCAACCCATCGAGGGTCTGCGCTTGCTCGGTGTTTTCGTGCTTGCGATCGCGATTACGATCGAGACGATTTCTGACCGCCACCTTCGAGAATTCGTGCGCTCGCAGCCCGAGCCCGGAACGATCCTCGACCAGGGAATCTGGCGTTATTCACGCCATCCAAATTACTTTGGCGAGCTGATGTTCTGGTGGGGGCTCTGGATCTATGGCGCAG
Organism: uncultured Bradymonadales bacterium; assembly: GCA_964346045.1. Taxonomy (GTDB): domain Bacteria; phylum Myxococcota_A; class Bradymonadia; order Bradymonadales; family Bradymonadaceae; genus CAYFTY01. The sequence continues at coordinate 10,989 of CAYFTY010000049.1, forward strand.
GGGCAGCCCCCGACGCCTGGCTGTGGACGCTTGCCGGACCGGTCTCGATGACGCTGCTCTTCGTTTTCGTGAGCATCCCGCTCCTCGACAAGCGCTCGCTCGAGCGTCGGCCTGGCTATGAAGAACACATGAAAAAGGTCAGCGGACTGGTGCCCTTACCGCGTCGCGAGTGAGGAGGGCCATCACCGCGTCAGAACCGTCACGTTTTCGATGTGATAGGTATGCGGGAACATGTCCACCGGCTCGATCGAGTGCGTAGTCCAACCGCGCTCATGCAGGAGTACCAGATCGCGCGCGAGGGCTCTGGGATTGCACGAGACGTAGACCAGTCGCTCTGCTCCATCGATGGCATCGATATGTTCGAGCGCCTGCGGCATCAGGCCCGCCCTCGGCGGGTCGACGACGATGACATCCGCTTCGAGTGTTTGTTCTTCGAGAACTTTCCCGACGTCACCGCAGATGAATTCGACGTGCTCGATACCGTTCAGCTCGGCGTTCGCACGGGCGTTGTCGACGGCATCGGCCTGCATTTCGATTCCGACCACGGACTCGGCCCAGCAAGAGAGCGCCATGCCGATGGTGCC